>JAUJMB010000009.1 GCA_030447045.1 Rubrobacteraceae bacterium
CAGTCGCTCGGTAATCGGAAGCGACTCGCCGATGATGGCGTCGATCCGCTGGATTCTCCAGGGACCGCTGGCGCCGCCGGCGAAAACTACAAGAAGTGGTCTCATCGGCCCTTCATAATAGCGAACCGGCACTACGATAGTAATTCTTCAGGTGGTTAAACCGCCTGTATCTCACTCATATACACATACTCCTCACGCCTATTGGCGCGGCCTCTTATTCACCGTGCATCCTGGAGGGAGGGTTCTTCGAAGTCCATGTACGATATGCTCCATAGTACCGGGACGTGGACGCCTCTTTGTATTTTCTGTGTCCTCGATGTCGAGGACGACGTAATGCCGCCCCTGGTCTTCCCACATGGCCACACATCGCAGTGGGACACTTGTATCTCGTGCGTTGGGCTCCACCGTGCGTACTCACTCGCCGTGGTAGGGTCTCAGTGTTTTCTTGGCCGTGGCTATGCACCTCGTTCATCGTCCACGGCCGCCTGCTCCAGTAGCCTGCTGATCTCGTGGGCGGCAGATACGACCGCGTCAACCATCTGGGATAGATATTCATCCGTGAACCGGCGCGAGGGACCGGCTACGGTAAGCCCTGCTACCAGCCTTCGCCGCCGAAAGACGGGCGCCGCAACGCCCACGGTATCGACATTGACCTCGCCCTCGCTTACGCAGTAGCCTGCTTTCTCGATCTCGGTCAGCTCGGCTGAGAGCTCGGCCGAGGAGATTACACGCCCGCTTTCCAGCACGGCTCCTTCCGCCGCGGCGAGGGTGCGCTTCCTCTCGCGATCGTCGAGGAAAGCCAGAAGTACCTTGCTCGCTGCGCCCGCGTACAGGGGCATAACGCGACCCCGCTCGAACGAGAGGCGGACCGGGCGCGGACTCTCGATGTATTCGAGGCAGATGGCCTGTCCACCGGTCGGGGCCATCAACATCGCCGTTTCCTGCCTCCGCTGCGCAAGCTCCCGCATCACGGGCCGCGCGATGCGAAGCAGCCCCGATTCCACTTGTAGCTGGGTAACCCGCGCCAGGTCCAATAGACGGAGACCCAGGGCCACACGGCCTTGTTCTCGGTGCTCGACTAACCCGACCTGCGCGAGGTAGCGCACGATCCTGTAAGCCGTGCTAAGGGGAACCCCGACCCTCTCGGCGACCTGCTCGATGTCGAGGGGTGCCGGCTCGCCCGACAATACCTCGAGCACCCCGACCCCCCTGGCGAGCGCCTGCGTGCCCGCAACCTCCGTCCCTCTAGGCCCCGCTTTGGATCGCCGCTTCTTCGATACCCCCATAAAACTCCCGAACTTGATCCCCACGTTGACGGAACTCCGGCCCGAATAAGCCCCTACCATGCCCCGCAGGCCATCGACACGGCAGCGGCCGGTGCGAGCGGTAAGACTCTGTCAGCCCATGCCCTTTCTCGACACCAACAGTTGACCATCCCCATCAGCCTACACGACGAACGGCATGTCACGACCGGCCACTTTTTTACCATATTCTGATAATCTTTTCTAGACTTGCGCACGAATAATCGTGATGCTAAGCTGTGTACTGCGTATGAAGGTGCACAGTATTTGTCATACTTTAATAATTCTTCACTGGGTTCGCCCGCTGGCAATCCATGAATTGAGACTACTCCGGGGAGCTCTCCAGAAGGCCCAGATGGACATCTCCCGGCTGCCCGCCGACCTGGACTTCCGGCTGGAAGAGTGAAGCCATCTCGGGCTTGTTCGGCGGACAACAAGATGCTGGTATGGGAAATGCTGGGATTGGGGTTATGCGAATGAATTGGGGTGATCTCACGTGAGAGAGGTATTTGGCATCAGGTTCGCCTTCGTGGCAGCTGCGATCGGGATGGCGGTGGGGACCGGGAACATGTGGAGGTTCCCCAGATTAGCGGCCGAATGCGGAGGTGGCTCGTTCCTCAACCAGAACCAGGCGGCGTGACGATGTACGACGTGATAGTCATCGGCCTAGGCGGGATGGGGAGCGCGGCCGCTTTCCACCTCGCCCGCCGGGGCCACAAAGTGCTGGGGCTGGAGCAGTTCACCCCGGCGCACGACAGGGGATCCAGCCACGGCGAGTCGCGTATCATCCGCCAGGCGTACTACGAGGGCGCGGAGTACGTGCCCCTGATCCTGCGCGCCTACGAGCTGTGGGAGGAGCTGGAGAAGGAATCCGGCCGGGATCTTCTGACGCTCAAGGGGGCGATGATGGTCGGCCCGCGCGACTCGGGGCTTGTCTCGGGAAGTCTCCGTAGCGCCGAAAAGCACGACCTCCCTCACGAGCTTCTGGAGGCTCGTGAGCTGCGCCGCCGCTTCCCGGCTTTTAACCCCACCCCCGGCGCGGTGGCCCTCTTCGAAAAGCGCGGGGGCTCCGTCCACCCGGAAGCCTCGATAAACGCGCACCTGGACCTCGCGGCCCGCCACGGCGCGGAGCTGCGTTTCGAAGAAGCGGTGCTCTCGTGGGAAGCCTCGCCAGATAAGGTGCGGGTCGAGTCGCCAAAAGGCTCCTACGAAGCAGAGAAGCTCGTCATCGCGCCGGGGGCCTGGGCGCCCCAGCTCCTGCAAGACCTTGGCCTGCCCCTGAAGGTAGAACGACGGGTGATGTTCTGGTTCGAGCCGAAGGAGAGTCCCGAACTGTTCTCGCTTGAGCGGTTCCCGGTCTTCATGTGGGAGCCGGACGACGGAAGGGTCTTCTACGGAATCCCGGACGGCTCCTCCGGCCTGGTGAAGACCTCGTTCCACCACGTGGAGGGCGCATCCTGCACCCCCGAGACTCTAGACCGGGTGGTACACGAAGAAGAGATACAACTCATCCGGGACCGGCTGAGGGAAAGCTTGCCGGCGCTCGCCGGAAGGTGCGTGCGGGCCGTTGCGTGCATGTACACGAACACGCCGGACCTGCATTTCGTGATCTCTTCCCACCCGGATCACCCACAGGTCGCCATCGCCGCCGGGTTCTCGGGACACGGCTACAAGTTCTGCAGCGCGGTCGGGGAGGTCCTGGCCGACCTCGCCTCGCACGGTGAGACCCGCCACCCCATAGACATGTTCTCCCCCGCCCGTCTAAAGGCGTAGCGGTGAGAGTCTTCGACGCGGTGAAGATAAAAAGCCACCTGCCCTATACTCGGACCTGGCGGACCCTATCCGGAGGGCCTACCGAACGGGCCGTCTCCCCCGTGGAGCATGGCGAGTCGCAGCCTCTGGTGAGCGGGCGAGAGGGGATATAGACGCTGTGCGTCCCGTGGATCTTGAGCGGGCCGCGCGGACCGACAGGCCGGTGCGCTTTCAGGACATCGGGGCAAAGACGGACAAGGACGTGAGGTAAGGGGGGAAGGGTGTTTTTGGAACTCAGCGAAAGGGTAGCCGTGGTAACCGGCGGGGCGTCGGGCATCGGGTATGCGATCTCCGAACGGCTCTCGCAAGCCGGCGCGAGCGTGGTGATCGCCGACAGGGACGAGGATAACGCCGCTGCCGCCGCCGAGCACCTTGGCGTCAACGGCGCCAAAGTGTCGGCCGTCCGCACCGACGTCACGCGCCCGGAAGACGTTGTTGCCATGGTCGAGCGTACGCTGGAGAGCTTCGGACGGCTGGATATTCTCGTCAACAACGCCGGGATCAACGGTCGCAACGCGCCGCTGTGGGAGGTCACCGACGAGGAATGGGATGCGCTGATGGCGATCAACCTCACCTCGGTCTTCCGTTGTTGCCGGGCGGTGATCGGTCACATGCGCGAGCGGCGCAGCGGCGCCATAGTGAACGTGGCCTCCATCGCGGGTAAGGAGGGCAACGCCACCGCGGCGCCGTACAGCGTCACCAAGGCCGGTGCGATCTGCCTGACCAAGGCGCTCGCCAAGGAGGTGGTAAGCGACGGCATCAGGGTCAACGCGGTGGCGCCGGCGCTGATCGATACGCCCTTGCTCGAGCAGCTTTCGCCGGAGGACATCGGGCGGCTGACCGAGAAGGTCCCGATGGGGCGCATGGGTCGCCCGGAAGAAGTGGCAGCCGTCGTCCATTTCCTCGCCTCAGACGACGCGAGCTTCGTAACCGGCCAGTGCTACGACGCGAGCGGGGGACGGGCCACGTACTAGACACATCGTGCAAGCATTGTCGACGAAAGATTCCACAGAGCGGTGTGGTCTGGATAAAGTTCGCTCTTTGGATTGCCTCGACGGCGAGCGCTCCCCTCGAACGAACCCTCGTTTCGTTCGAGGCCCATGGCGAGACCGGACTTAGGCCCGATCCTTCGACGCGTCGCTGCTCCCGCTCGGACCGACCTGGGCAACCCGCCGTCGACGCGCACGTTCTGTCCCGTCACGTAGCCGGATTCTCCCGAGAGCAGGAACGCCGCCGTCTTCGCGATCTCCGCGACCGAGCCCCGTCTTCCAATCGGTATAGCGCGCAGGGTCTCCTCGTCTATCTCGAGAAGGATGTTGTTCATCCTCACGCCTCCAGCAGCGTAACGGTCGGCGTAGAGCTTGGCGGCGGCGAAGCCTGCAAGGGCGGCGCGCAACGAGGAGGAGAGGGAGAGCACCGCGGGGGGCTCGAAGGCCGAGAAGGTGGACCCGAACCGGACGCGCCCCTCAGGGCTCGGCACCCTATGTCTGCTCCGGAGGCGTTCCGCCGTCTGGGCCCTCCTCGCGCGCGGTCCGCCGCGAGCCCGCGCCGGGCACGAACTTCCCGTACCCAGGCTCGGAGGTGATCTCTCCGTGATCCATCACCACACGCCCGCGCACCACCGTGTAGACGGGCATGCCCGTGACCTCCATGCCCTCCCAAGACGTGAGGCCGGTTTTGGAGTGCATGCCCGCGGAGGTGAGTGTGGCGGATCGGTCCATGTCGACCAGGGTCAGGTCGGCGTCCGATCCTACCTGGATGGTGCCCTTGTGCGGGAACTGCCCGAATATGCGTGCGGGGTTCTCCGAACACAGGCGCACAAGGTCCTCGAGCGTCAAGCGTCCCTCGTTGACTTGGGTGAGCATCAAAGGCAAGAACTCTTGGACACCAGTTTGGCCCAAAGGCACGGAGAAGTTATCCTGCCACCCTGGCTCAAACTCCTCTCGCGTGTGAGGAGCGTGTTCTGTCACAATGACGTCCGTAGTACCATCGTGGACAGACTCCCATGCGGCCTCGGGACTGTGCGCCCACACCATGGCGAACGGACCCACCTTCTCTGCCTGAGACCGCGGCATCAGTGCGGATGATGCCTCCAACTCACCATAAATCTCTTGTCCCTGTGCTTTAGCGAAGCGCAGAACATCGTAGGCACCCACCGGCATCATTCCCATATGGAGCACGTACAGCGGCACCTCCGCCAACCTCGCGTAGTACGCGGACGCCGCCAATCCAGCGACCATGCCGTGCCCGTACATGTAGCCTTTTTCGTAGGCCTCCATGTAGGCTTGGCGGTCGACGCGCCCTTTATCTATATAGTCGCGATACACCATGCGCTTAACCCAATCAACATCATCATGGTGCACCGACACCATCAGGCCGGCGTCCGCGGTGGCCTCGAAGATCTCGTACATCAGCCCGTGATCCACGACGCCGAGATCCGAGATGTAGGGGTAGACCTCCTTCGGGTGTCGCGTGTTGAAGATCTTGATGGAGATCGCGCCGGCCCGCGCCAGGTCCCCGATCTGTTCCGGATAGAGACCGCCGCCGTTGAGGCCGAAGTCGATATGCGCCTTGCTCTCGACCAGCTCACGCTTGGCCTCGAAGTTTTCCAGGGTGGTGGGGTGGGGGCTGGTGTTCGTCTGGTCGACGCAGAAGGTGATCCCGCCCGCGGCCGCGGCGCGGGTACCCGACTCGAAGTCTTCCTTGTTGGTGTGTCCCGGCTCACGAAAATGGCAGTGCGGGTGCCAAATACCCGGCAGCACGCATAGCCCCCGAGCGTCCAACACCCGTTCGGCCGGGGGCAAATTTTCGGCGAGCCCAATGCCGACGAACTTCCCGTCCTTGATGGCCAGGTCCGCCCGAAAGCGCCCCGACGGTGAGTACACGGTCCCGCCCCGCACCAAAACGTCGACGGTTTCACTCACAGCAACCTCCCGCGATCGCACCAACACGCCTCAAGAACCCCGACCATGCCCAAGATGGCCAATCGGCCGCTCCATGGGGGCCGACAAACACGCGCCACAAAGGCGAGGGGTAACGCACCCCGAGAATCGACCGAAAATTTATTACATCATGATAAATGTAGTGAATCCTCATACGTAATACACAGCTTAACACGGCTATTAAATGAGAGCAAGGCTACAAAGAATTATCAAAATATGGTAAAAAAATTGTCAGCGGCGAGAGGTTATTCGTCGTGTAGACCGATGAGGATACTACTTAAGCTCCACCTTATGGAGGCTCATATAGAGCACCACGCGGAGGAGCTGCACGCATTTTGAGAATGAAGAGTAGCTGCCCCTGTATCGTCCGTGGTGGCGTAGGATGTTCGGAGATTGGGGGTGGAGGCGTGGAATACAAGAACGAGATGCTCGACGCGTTGGTTGGAAAGGACGGCACATCGTCGATCCAAAGGAGCTAACGAGGCTTTTTCAGCTGAGTAGTGCGTGGAAGGTGAATTCTGCGAACGTCGACTGTACGGAGTTCTCGAAAGTTCGTATGGCCCTGGGTGGCTACGGTAGGACCTCAGACGGTCACACGGCGCGGCTCGTGGTGGCGAAGATTGTTAGAGTGAGTGCGTGAGGCTCGCAGGCTTACTACAGCTGATTGCAATTACAGCGTTCGCCCTCGCCGTCATATCCTTGATCCTGGAGAAGCATATCGTGGCGACGATCCTGTTTGTCGTCGCCACGGCGGGCTTCCTAGCAACTATCCTTCTTCAGAGAAGGCAATAGCCCCAGTCCTATGCCGAGCGGCCTTCTTGTGTACAGACCGAGGCTTCGTGGCTCAGCGTACTACGAAGCCAACAATATCCCACGCAAGATAGACACCCGCTTGTAGGCTAACCTTCGCGGCCTTTTGATTTCTCTAATGGGGTTCCAATGCACCGCGCGGCGACGAGAACGTTCGCGATCCGGTGGCAGCGCATAGATTGAACCATCTTCACGGATCCTGCCCGGCGCTCCCTGGGAGCCTGTAGCAGTTCTAAGAGGTCGGCCACGCCCACCACACCCGCTGGCGGCGCGCTTCGTGGCTCGGCTTGACAAGCGCGGCGAACCCCGCGCGGGATACCTTGCTTCCCGACGGGGTCTCGGTCCCCGGAGCGCCCGCGCATCCTGCGTCCGATTTACTGCAACCGGGCCGGCCGCAACGTACCCCGATGACGGCTCGACGACGGCGGGACATGCGTTTTCAGCCTAGATAAGCAGATACGATGGCCCTGTCGAACCCGATGAACCAGGCGAAAAGCGGAGACGGAATAATTTAGAAGGAGGAGGTCGCTGGTTCGAGCCCAGCATCGCCCACAACACGGCCGTAAGCGGTAAGCTCTCCGTTGTCAGAGAGAGACGTTCGGGAGGATCTCGGTTCCGCTATGGGTGTGAAGTTTGTGGAGAATGGGTTGACGTTCGATGATGTCTTGATCGTGCCCCGCAGGTCGTCCGTGTACTCGCGCAGGGACGTTTCCTTGAAGACGCGGCTCGTTGGGGACCTCACGCTGGATCTGCCCATCATCAGCGCGAACATGGACACCGTGACGGAGCTCGCGATGGCAGAGGCGATGGCCGAGGCCGGGGGGATGGGCGTGATCCACCGCTTCGTGGACGACCCAGAGACGCACGCCGATTGGGTGAGCCGAACCCCGGGCCACCGCTTCCTCGCCATCGGCGTCAAGCCCGCCGACCTGGAGAAGATCCCCCTGGTCGATGGCCTCGACGGCATCGTCATAGACGTCGCCCACGGCCACAGCGACCGTGTCGCGGAGACGATAGCCGCCTTGCGCGAGGACCAACCGGAACTCTGGATCGTCGCCGGCAACGTCGCGACCGCCGAGGGCGCGTGGGATTTGCTGGAGGCCGGCGCCCACGCGATCAAGGTCGGGGTGGGCCCGGGCGCGGTGTGCACGACCCGCATCGTCACGGGCTGCGGCGTCCCGCAGCTGACGGCCGTGCTCAAGGTGCGGGCGGCGCTCGACCGCTGGTGGGACGCCGAGAGGCGCAAGGCGCGTCCGCGCGTCGAGCACCCGCCGGCCCTCATCGCCGACGGCGGCATCCGCAACTCCGGGGACATCGCCAAGGCGCTGGTGGCGGGGGCTGACACGGTCATGATCGGCTCGCTCTTCGCCGGCACGGATGAGGCGCCGGGGGCCGTGATCCGGGAGAACGGCCAGGCCTTCAAGCTCTACCGCGGCATGGCCTCCCAGGGCGCCATGGACCGCGTCGGCTCGGACCGCACCCCAGAGGGCGTCTCCACCCTCATCCCCCACAAGGGCTCCGTCAGAGCCCTCATCGCCCAACTGGAGGGCGGCATCCGCTCCGCCCTCAGCTACTGCAACTCCGCCTCCATAGCCGACCTGCACGAGCAGACCATAGAGATGGTGAAGATAAGCCCGGCCTCCGTGAGGGAGAACAGCCCGCACGCCCTCTCGCTCTCCCCGGCCGAGGCGCAGTAGCCCGAAAAAGCCGCCAGCCGACGGCTGACGGCCGACGCCTCCTTTGGTACACTCTTGCGAGCCCTTCGCGGGGGCGTAGTTCAGTTGGTTAGAACGCCGGCCTGTCACGCCGGAGGCCGCGGGTTCGAGTCCCGTCGCTCCCGCCTCGTAGGAGCTTTCAGAGGTCGACTCCCAATCATTCGACGGACGACCGTTGTCAGGTTGGGACAGAGACCAACGACTATCGAGAGGTGATCCCTTATGGCAGAGCCCGTGGCCGTCACTACCGACACGTTCGAGAAGGAAATCCTGAACTCCGACGTTCCCGTGCTGGTGGACTTCTGGGCCGAGTGGTGCGGGCCTTGCCGGCAGGTGGCGCCCGTGATGGACGAGCTCGCGCGCGACTACGAGGGCTCCGTCAAGGTCGCGAAGATCGACGTGGACGCCGAGTCGGCGCTGGCCGGGCACTTCGGCATCTCGAGCATCCCGACCATCGCGCTCTTCGAGCCCGGCGAGCAGCCCAAGGCCGTCATGGGCGCGCTCCCCAAAGAGATGATCGAATCGGCCTTCGAGCTCGACCGCTTCCGGAAGGCGGGCTAGGCTCCGGGGCCGCCTCCGCCGCTTGATAGCCCCCACCGCGTAACGTAGAATCTCCCACGTTTCCCCGGCGGGATAGCTCAGTTGGTAGAGCACACGACTGAAAATCGTGGTGTCCCGGGTTCGAATCCCGGTCCCGCCACCCCTAAAATTCCTGCAAGTGGCAAGAAACTAAAGAAACCGTGCTCCTACCTCAAAGCTACTTGACGACAGCCCGCTCAAAAGGCGTGAGATAAGGCTCGACCGGTACGCGGTGGGCCGCTGGGACCCCGGGCGCCGGCATTTCACCTTGTCCCTCAGACGTTCAAGGCGTTGGCACTCACCGAGACGTGGATCGGGGCGATTGTTTTGGCTCACTCACTCGTAGCTCCTCGCGCTTGGTGCGTGCTACGATGAAAAAACGGGTGAAACTCATGCCGATACTGAGAGGCTCTAGAAAGTGAGCTGGCTTATGTTCTGGCCTCCCTTAGATCCTCCATGTAACGGCCAGAGGCCGATGGGCAGTGGCCAGGCAGGCAAGCTTCCATGGGCTGCAGCTTGGAACACCGGCGTGACGGTGAACGCCCTGCACCTGGCGTCCCCCATGGACACCGAGATGGTCCATGGCACCTTCGGTTACACCATGAGCATGGTAGAGGAGGGGGCTGAGGCGGTCGTTCGCCTGGCCGCCTCGCCGGAGGTCGAAGGGGCCAGGAAGAGGCTTTGGGCCTTGAGCGAGGAACTGCCCGGGCGTTTGCTCGAACCGGTTGTGCGTCGGTGATTGGCACGTGGCCCCGACACTGGTAGCTCCGGGTATGGTATGTCTGGAAGATCGATTCGGCCTCTGCGTCTTGCCCCCTTGTCAGGTGTTCGCCGCGACCGTAGGGTAAGATGGTGCCCTCGAAGCTCTGGTTGGCACGGTGATGGTCGAGAGGTCGATCGGGCTCGCGGAAACCTCAGCAGGCGCCACGGGGGTGAAGGGATGGGTTTCTCTGTGCGCGGGCTCGCCGCCCGACAGCTGGCAGACTACCGGGCCGGTACGCCCGGCTCCTTCTTCGGCGAAGAAGACCGGCCTCACCTCACGCTGGACGACGCCTACGCCGTCCAGGCCGAGGTGGCCCGTTTGCGCGTCGCGGAGGGAGAATCGGTGGCCGGCTACAAGGTGGGCGCTACGGGCCCGGGCACCAGAAGGCAGTTCGGCATGGACGGCCCGGTCCGTGGCTTCCTGTACGATACGGAGCTCTATCCTTCAGGGTCGACGCTCTCCCACGCCTCGTACGCCAACCTCGCCATCGAGGGCGAACTGGCCGTCTGGCTCGGGGACGACGCCGAGATCTCGCGCGTCTTCCCAGTAATCGAGCTTCACAACTACGTCTTGCGATCCGAGACCCCGACACTGCAGGAGCTTATCGCCAACAGCGGCCTGAACGCCGGCGTGGTGCTCCCGAACACGGACGGCACCGAGTGGCGAGACGGGGAGCCCTTGGATGGGCTGCTGCGGGTCGAGATCAACGGTAAGACGGTCGAGGAGGGGTCGATGTCCGGCGTGCCCGGTGGCCCGGCGGGGTCGGTGCGGTGGCTGAGGGGGCACCTAGAGGCGTACGGTCTAACCCTGCGCCCGCGGCAGCTCGTCCTGACGGGGACGCCGCTGGGCCTGTACCCCGTGCGGCCCGGCGACACCGTGCGCGTTACGGCGGAGCGGTTGGGCCTCGTCGAGGCGACGGTCGGCCCCTGAGCGCCGCCAAAAATCGGATGGGCAGCACAGGGCGGATCCACCTGCGCCCCTCGGCCGGCTCCCCAACGACGAAAGGGAGAACCGGTCGGGCGGCAGAGATGCCACTCCGGTCGCGCGCCGTCGCGGGGCGTCCGGCGGCGACCCCGCAACCTCGAGATGCCCAAGCGTTAGGCCCCGAATGGAGGAACGAATGAACCCCAACCCCCAGCTGACAATCCGCGGCCTCGGCGTTCGCGCGGTCGACGTGCCGATGGGCCGCCCCTTGATGACCGGTGGCGGCGAGGTCGGCTCGGCGGCGATGGTCCTCGTCGACCTCCTGACCGAGGAAGGGATCACCGGGAGCAGCTACGTCTTCTGCCCCACGCCCGTGGTGCTCGAGCCGGTGGCCGCGCTGCTCTCGAACCTGGCGCCACTGATCGAAGGCGATCCCGTGGCGCCGGTGGACATAGAACGCAAGCTGCAGAAGCAGTTCCGGCTCCTGGGCCCGCAGGGGCTAACGGCCATGGCGACGGCCGGCATCGACATGGCCGCCTGGGATGCCCTGGCGAAAGCCTGCGGGCTGCCCCTGGCGAGGTTGCTTGGCGGCGAGCCGCGCGAGGTTCCCGCCTACAACAGCTGCGGGCTGGGCCTGATCGGCGCCGAGCGCGCGGCCGAAGAGGCCCTGGAGCTGATTGCGCCGGGGTTCGGGGCGGTCAAGGTCAGGCTGGGATATCCCACCATAAGCGCGGACGTGGAGGTGGTCCGGGCGGTGAAAGCCTCGGTCGGCGGGGACATCACGCTGATGAGCGACTACAACCAGTCGCTCTCGGTCGCGGAGGCCGAGGGGCGCGCCGCGGCATTGGAGGGCGAGGGCCTCTACTGGATAGAGGAGCCCACCCGCGCCGACGACTACTCCGGCCACGCACGCCTCCGGCGCGAGGCGAAGACCCCGATCCAGATAGGAGAGAACTGGTGGGGGCCGCACGACATGGCCAAGAGCGTGGAGGCGGGCGCCTCCGACTACGCGATGGCGGACGCCATGAAGATCGGCGGGGTTACGGGGTGGCTCAGGGCCGCCGCACTGGCGGAGGCGGCCGGCCTTTCGCTCTCGAGCCATCTCTTCCCGGAGATCAGCGCGCACCTTTTGGCGGTGGCCCCGACGAGCCACTGGCTGGAGTACGTGGATTGGGCGAACCCGATCCTGGAGGAACCTTTAAAGGTTGACGACGGGTACGCCTCGGTCACCGACACGCCCGGGATCGGCATCAGCTGGGACGAGGAGGCCGTGCGGCGTTACTCGGTGGGGTGAAATACCAAGGCTCGCGAGGAGGGCCCGTGAAGCGGTGGTGTGCTGGGCGGCGCAAGAAGATTGACGGAGAGGTTGGTTTGGGTCGAGGAAGGAAACGATGAACCTGTTCGAGAAAGCGCGCTCTCTCATCATGGGCGAGGGAAGATCGGGCGAGCCCATCCCGCGAGGGCCCGTTAGAGACAATCGCTAGAGGCCACACGCTGGCCGAGTGATGCGAGCACCACTCCGGCTCCAAGAGTACGCTCGGTGGGGTGGTACCGAAAACTCTAGCTATGCGGTCGGTGATCCGTGGCGACCAGCACAAGAACCACCTCTTCCGTTCACCGTACTGGCGGGGCACAACCCTAGATGCGAGCCGCCTCGGCGAGTTGAAGGGTGGGGTTGGGGTCGTAGTCGGCGGGGGCGGGGGTCAGCGGCGGGCGCACCGTGCCCATGGAGACGCCGTGGCGAGCCTGAGCCAGGTTCTTGAGCACGGCGGCGGAGGTGTACTCCTTGGTCCCTGCCCGGACCCGCTTGAGCCGATCGGAGAGGGCCTTGCCTTCCTCCTCGTCTCCGGCCTCCACCTTCCGGTACATCTCGACTATCTGATCGGGGATAAAGTTCGCCAGCGCGCTGATCGCCCCTTGGGCCCCCAGGTTCAGCCGCTCCCAGAGGTCGTCCTCGGTCCCTAGCAGCACCCCCTTGCCCGCCGAGAGCAGCGCCTCGGCGTAGCCGGGTTCGCCCCCGGAGTCCTTGGCCCCCCAGACGGGTAGGTCGGTAACCACCTCCTTCGGAACGGGAACGGCGTACTTGGGGATGTGGTAGGCGATGACGGGGTGGCGGGTGGCGGCTATCGCGGGTTCGTAGAAGAGCTTCAAGCCTTCGTTGGAAACCGGCTTTGTGTAGTAGGGCGGCAGGATCAAGACCGCCGTCGCCGGGTACTGCTCCAGGAAGGAGAGCATTTTCAGGGTGTCCGGCAGGTTGCCCTCCATCACGGCGGGGAGGATCTGGATAGGGAACCCTCTCGCGAAGAGGGCTTCGAGGACCCTTAGCTTCTCGTCTATCGTCACCGAGGGTCCCTCGCCGTTGGTGCCGAAGGGGACTATGCCCGTCACGCCGCTCTCGGCCAGCCAGGAGACGTGCTCGAGGTAAGCATCGACGTCCAACGCGTAAGAAGGGTCTTCCTTGAACGGCGTCACGTTGGCCACGTACACGCCTTCTATTGTCTGCATCCGTGCTCCTTTCGCCGAAGGGTGGGCCGCGTGCGCATCGTGTCCCCAACCATACCCGATCGCCTCATCGACCCAACGCTCTGCGGCCTTCGATCAAAGCCCGCAACTCATCCTTGCCCGGCAGGCCCTCGTAGTCGCCCAGGGTGGCGACGCTGAGGGCCCCCATCGCGTTCGCCGTGCGCAGGCGCTCCTCCGGCGCAAGGCCCCACAGGTACCCGGCGAGGTACCCCGCGTCGAAGGCATCTCCCGCCCCGATGGGGTCCACCTCCACCGCGGGGAAGGCGGGTTGCTCCAGGATCTCGCCCTCGAGCAGGACCAGACTTCCTCTCTCTCCCCTCTTGAGTACCACCTCCTGCGGTCCCCGCCCCTCGGCCAGCTCTCGCACGAACCTCTCGTCGTCCCGCCCCCAAAGCGCCCGGGCCTCCTCGTCGCCGACGAACAGCAGATCCACCAGCGGCAGTACTTTCTCCGTAAACCCCTTCGCCTCCGCCGCAGACCAGAGCTTGGAGCGGTAGTTCACGTCGAAACTCACCCGCGCCCCGCTCGCGCGGGCCTGTCGGGCGGCCCAGAGAACGAAGGCGCGGCAATCGGCGGAGAGGGCGGGGGTGACGCCCGTGAGGTGGAGGAACGCTGCTCCCGACAGGTAGTCCGGATCGAAAGCTTCGGGGGCCATCTTCGAGGCGGCCGAGCCCTGCCGATAGTAGTAGACCCGTACCTCCGCGCCCACCTTTTCGCGCAGGTAGAGTCCCGTGGGCGCCCCTTTTAGACGTTGCACCCGCGAGGTGTCGACCCCCTCGCCGCGGATGCGGTCGAGGACTATCTGGCCGGGTTCGTCCGTGCTCAGGTAGCCGACCCAACCCGCCGATAAACCGAGGCGGGAGAGGGCGATTGCCACGTTGGATTCGGCCCCGCCGATCCTGAGCTCCAGGCCCGCAGCGTGCCTGAGGCGTCCCGGCATGGCCGGCACGCCCAGGATCATGGTCTCGCCGGCCGTCACTACCTCAGGCATCGTACCGTTGCGACACCGTGGCCCCTCCCGGTCGAAACATCCGGCGGTGCTACGTGGTACCGGTGCCCAGAATCTCCTGCGCCCACCGCAAGACCTACTTGCCCCCGGTGTACCTTCCGCCGTCCCTCTGCCGCACGGCCAGCTTCACGGACGTCGGTATGATCCTTCTCCGGTCGGGCCGGAGGATGGCCCGCAAGTTTGTCTACCGCTCGCACGGTAATTCGCTGCCCAAAGGGTCCCATCCCCTGTGTAATGTTTCGAGAAACTGGTAGCAACTTCCGAAAGTTATGTACTTTACGCGCTTGGATAAATCGGCCTTAACCCGACGCGCCTGGCTCGTTAGGATAGCATCATACTTCCTATGGGGCTGAGTAAAGTGGTTCGAAGAAAACCCTCATGGCCAAGGCGGGTGAAGACGAGGTTTGACGACAACCCGCCAGACATGAGTGGCAACCCTGGGTAACACTGAAACCACAGAATCTGCTTACATAAGGAATTTGTGCGACTGCGGGAAACAGAGGCAAGCATCAAATCGCTAACTGAAAATCGTGGGGTCTCGGGTTCGAACCCCGGGCCCGCCACCCCGAAAGCCCCGTCTCTCAACGCCGCCTTCGGACGACGGTCTGCGCGCTTACCGAGCTCGGGCGGATCCCTGCTCGTTTGGGCGGGCCCACGTGCTTCTGTCCGGTCGGCCCCGACCAGAAGGTGCGGCCTACGTACTTACTAGCAGGATGGCGCGATAGGGTTGCGGGCTGCCGTCACCGTCCGCCACTTGCCTGCGGCGGTGGAACGCGGTAGATCTAGCCTCTCTGGGCTCTCTCCTCCCCAGGCTCTGCCGCCGAATCGGTCGCCGTAGAACTCCGGGTGACTACCGGTGGCGGCAACTGCTCTGGGCCAGAATAGAAGGACTCGGGGCCGGTTCGTGTGTGCGGCCGGGTCTATCGTACTAAGATGGCGGCTTGCGGTGGAGGCGAACGCGGAGGTGTTGAAGGGTTGGGCGTGAGGCGGACGCGGAGGGACTTTCTGAAGGTTGCGGCCGGGGGCGCCTGCCTCGCGGTTCTGCCGCTGGCCGGCTGCGGGACAAACGGGCCCGTCCGGGCGATGGCCTCGCCGGCGCCGGCGGGGCCGACGCGGGTCTACCGCTCGCGCCCGGATCTGAGGCCGCCCCCGGTCGAGGTGACCACGCCGGCGCGCGACACGGCCCCTGGCCTCCTCTTCGCCGCCTCGAAGAACGGGCCGGAGGAGGAGCATCCCTCCCAGGATGGGCCCATGATCCTAGATAACGAGGGCCAGCCCGTCTGGCTGCACCCCGTGCGCGCCGAAGAGCGGGACGCCATGGATTTCAAGGTCCAGAGCTACCGGGGCCGGCCGGTACTTACGTGGTGGGAGGGCAAGCACGGCGGCTTTGGGAACGGCGAGTACGTGATCTTCGACGAATCCTACAGGGAGATAGCCCGGTTCCGGGCCGGCAACGGCCTCCCCGGCGACCACCACGAGTTCCTGATCTCCAGCCGCGACACCGCCCTCGTCACGATCTACGCCGAGAAGCCGATGGACCTCTCCCCCTACGGCGGACCCCGGGACGGCCTCATCCTCGACGGCATAGTCCAGGAGATAGACGTCGAGGGCGGCCAGGTCCTCTTCGAGTGGCACAGCCTGGAGCACGTGGACGTCGGGGAGTCCTTCTATACCCCCCCGAACGACCCCACGAACCGCTTCGACTACTTCCACATAAACTCCGTAGAGGAGGACGGCGAGGACCACCTGCTCGTCTCCGCCCGCAGGACGTCCGGCGTCTACAAGATAGACCGCCGCACGGGGGAGGTCGTGTGGCGTCTGGGCGGGAAGAGGAGCGACTTCGAGATGGGGGAGGGGGCGACCTTCGCCTACCAGCACGACGCCCGCCGCCAGCCCGACGGCACCATCACCCTCTTCGACAACCGGGGGGCTGACATGGAGGACCAATCGCGCGGCATTCGCCTCGGGATCGACGAGGGGGCGATGACGGCCACGCTCCTGCAGGAGTTTTTCCACCCGGAGGAACCGTTCGCCACCTTCCAGGCCAACGTGCAGGTGCTGCCAAACGGCAACGTCTTCGTCGGGTGGGGCAGCGCCCCCTACCTCACCGAGCACGACGGCGAGGGGACCCTGCTCTTCGACGCCGGTTTCCCCCCTGAGGTCGAGTCGTACCGGGCCTTCCGATTCCCGTGGACGGGCAGGCCGCAGGACCCCCCCGACCTCGCGGGCGAGTCCGAATCGGGGGGCCGGTTCACCCTCTACGCCAGTTGGAACGGGGCCACGGAGGTCGCCTCCTGGCAGGTGCTCGCCGGGCCGGGGCCAGGAGATCTTAAGCCCGTCGGGGAGGCCCCGCGCATGGGCTTCGAGACCGCCATCGCCGTCGAAACCGAGGCGCCCTACGTCGCCGTGAGGGCGAGAGACCGCTCCGGCCGGGCGCTCGGCCCTCCCCGCGTGATGCGCCGCTAGGGCCGGGGAACGTCCGAAACCTCTCCGGCGCAAAAAGCGCTGCATGTTGTGCTATTTTTGGGTAGCCGACCCACAACGGGTTGTGGGTAATTCGTAGCCATCGCACATACGCATCCGGGGGGATCATCATGGAGGGCATAGATTTCGGGCGTGTCGGGGTCGAGCGGCGCCGGTACGCGGTGGAGGAGATCCGGTTCTCGCTCGCGAGGCTCTACCGGGGCTTCGTGCTGTGGGCCTCGATGTACGGCGAGACGGACGCCCGCGAGGAGCGCGAGCGCCGGGAGCAGGTGGATCAGCTCCTGGATCTGTTCTCCAGGTGCTACCTGCCGCGCTCGATGTGGCTCGCGGAGCCGACCCGCGAGACGATCGAGGACTTCGCCGAGAAGAGCCGGGAGATGCGCGAACGGATGGGCGCCGAGGTGGAGGCGAAGGGCTACGAAGAGGTGAGGGCCGTCATGGCCCGGCGCGTGACCAAGAAGCTCGGCCCCGCCCGCAAACAGGTGGACCTCGCCCTGGAGACGGAGCTCGCCGGGCCCAGGCCGTCGCGGTGGCGGACGCCTTTCCGGAAGGGTTAGGGAACCGGACCATCCGGGGCGTTCCGGCGAAGACCGTCCTCGCGGCAGGTCGGGGCGCGGGCACCAGAGGTGGGCGACCATCTCTGGCCGCCTGGCATATGTGGTCATCGAGGCCCGGGCGGTACCCTGGCTGCTAGGATAAACGTCGCCCCGGGCGCCGGTGCGCGTAAACGGTCGGAGGAGGCCGAAGTCCAGCATGTGGGATGATCACACAGAAGAGAGGTTTGGCGGCGTCGCCGTCGCGGAGCGCGAGCGCGGGCGCCTGGCGGCGTTGGAGTCGCTGGGGGCGGTCCGCCCCGAGGTGGACGACGTGCTCCAGGACCTCGTGGACGACGTGCGCGGGATCTTCGGCACCGACCTCGCGCTCGTCAACCTGATCCTGCCGGACATCCAGTACTTCAGGGCGTGGTCCGGGGACCTCGTACCCGAGTTTGCCGAGAGCAGGGAGGTCGCCCGCGAGCACACGATGTGCCAGTACGTGGTGGAGACCGAGAGGCCGCTCGTGGTGGAGGACTTTCTGGCCACGGAGAGGTTCAGGAACCAGTACTTCTGCGTCAACTACGACATCCAGTTCTACGCCGGGACGCCGCTCGTGACCTCGGACGGGCACACCATCGGCACCCTGTGCCTGGCGGACGGTGAGCCAAGGCCGTTCGGCGAGGACGAGATGAGGATGCTCGGCGCCTTCGCCAGGGCAGTCATCGGGAGGCTCGAGCTGCTCGGCGCCCTGGGCCGGGAGCGGGCCGCCAGGGAAGAGGCCGAGGCGGCAAACCGGGCCAAGAGTGCCTTTCTCGCGAACATGAGCCACGAGATCCGCACCCCCATGAACGGCGTAATCGGGATGACCGAGCTCCTGCTCGGGACCCCCCTCACCGACGAGCAGAAGGAGTACGCCGAGACGGTCCGGCTCTCGGGCGAGAGCTTGCTCTCGATCATCAACGACATCCTCGACTTCTCGAAGATAGAGGCCGGGGCGATGGGCCTCGACATCATAGACTTCGACCTCAGGGCGACGGTCGAGGACGTCACGGGGCTGCTCGCCGCGCGCGCCCACGAGAAGGACCTCGAGGTGATCGGCTTCGTCGAGCACGATGTCCCCGCAGCACTCAAGGGCGACCCCGGCCGCCTGCGCCAGATCCTGATGAACCTGGTCGGCAACGCCATCAAGTTCACCGAGAGGGGCGAGGTCGCCGTGCAGGCGCGGACCACGGAGGACCGCCCGGATTCGGTCTCGGTGCGGTTCGAGGTGCGGGACACGGGCATCGGCATGACCGAAGAGCAGCAGGCCCACGTCTTCGAGTCGTTCTCCCAGGCCGACGCCTCCACCACCCGCCGCTACGGCGGCACGGGCCTGGGCCTGGCCATCAGCCGTCAGCTCGTGGCGCTGATGGGCGGCGAGATCGGGGTAGAGAGCGAGCCCGGTGTGGGGAGCACGTTCTGGTTCGAGGTCCCCTTCGAGAAGGGGGACGCCGGGCACCTCGTGGCCCCCGGGCGCCTCGCCGACCTCAAGGGCCTGCGCGTGCTGGTGGTCGACGACAACGCCACCAACCGCCGCGTGCTCTCCAGGCAGATTGCACCCCATGGCGTGCGCGACGCGTGCGCCGAGGACGGCCCCGAGGCCCTGCTGATGCTCCGCGAGGCCAGGGAGGCCGGGGATCCCTTCGACGCGGCCGTCATCGACATGCAGATGCCCGACATGGACGGCCTGCAGCTCGCGCGGGCCGTCAAGGGGGACCCCGCCATCGCCGACGTGCGCCTGATCCTGCTCACCTCCATGGGCAAGCGCGGCGACGACGCCGACGAGGTGCGGCGGGTGGGCATCGAGGCCTACCTCACCAAACCCGCGAGGCAGCACGAGCTGCGCGACGCCCTCGCGACGGTCGTGGGCAGGGACGCGGACGGGACCGCCGACGGACGGGGTGACGCGCCGCTCGTTACCCGCAACGTCCTGCGCGAGGCGCGGGCGCAGTCCAGGGCGCGCGTGCTCGTGGCCGAGGACAACCCCGTAAACCAGATGGTCGCGCTCAGGATGCTGGAGAGGCTCGGCTACCGCGTCGACGTGGTGGAGAACGGCGCCGAGGCGCTCGAGGAGGTCGCCCACGGGCACTACGACGCCGTCCTGATGGACGTGCAGATGCCCGAGATGGACGGCTACGAGGCGACCGCGAAGATCCGCGACCGCGAAGGCGCCGCGAGGCACACCCCCATCATAGCCATGACGGCCAACGCCCTCGAGGGCGAACGCGAGGAGGCGCTCTCGGCCGGGATGGACGACTACGTCGCGAAGCCCGTCAAGGCCGAGGAGCTCGACAGGGTGCTCCGCCGCTGGACGTCGCCGGACGAGGGTACGTCCGCCACGGAGGGGGCGGCCGAGGGCGGGGGCGCCCCCGACGCGGCGCCCCCGCTGGACCCAGAAGTGATCGAGACCCTCCGCTCCCTCCAGGGAGAGGGGGAACCGGACCTCGTGGCCGAGCTCGCCGGGATGTTCCTCGACGACGCGACGCTCCGGCTGGAAGAGTTGCGGGACGCCATCGGCGAGGCGGACGCCGGGAGGGTGCGCGGCGTCGCCCACTCCCTCAAGGGCAGCTCCGGCAACATGGGGGCCACGCGCGTCCACGAGGTCTGCGCGGAGCTCGAGAGGGTCGGCAAGTCCGGGGACCTCGCCGCGGCCCCGCGGCTGCTCGAACGCCTCGAAGGGGAGCTCGCCCTCGCGCGCCCGGCCCTCGAGGCGGAGGCCGCCGGGAGGACGGACTCCTAGGCTACCGGCCGTCCTCTGGGACGTCACCCGGGATAAATGGCCATCCGGCAGATGCCCCGCGACCCAGGCGCCGCGATACTCGGTGCCAGGCCGGTCCAGGCCGCCAACGGTACAGAGAGGGGCAGGGCCTCGCCGCCCGCACGGGGATGATCTCAGACGCAAACGACATCAGGGGCCTGGCCCCCGAAAGCCCGCAGGGGGAGAACCGCGACGAAGAGGTGCGGTCCTGGTTGACCGCCATCGTGCAGTCCTCCAACGACGCCATCATAGGCAAGACCCTCGACGGGACCATCACGAGCTGGAACCCCGCGGCCGAGAGGCTCTACGGGTACACCGCCGCTGAGGCCGTCGGCCGGCCCATCTCCCTGCTGGTCCCGCCCGACCTGCCGGACGAGGTGCCGGCCCTGCTGGCGAGGGTCAAGCGCGGGGAGTTCGTGGCCGGCTACGAGACGAAGAAGCGTGCCAAGGACGGCCGGATTATCGACGTGGCCCTTACGATGTCCCCGATCCGGGGCCCCGGTGGCGACCTGATCGGCGCCTCCACCCTCGCCCGCGACGAGACGGAGCGCAAGCGGACGGACGAGGCGCTGCGGCGCAACAACACCCTGGTAGAGCTGCTCCGCGGGGCGGCGACCGCCTCCAACGAGGCGTCGGGCTTCGAGGAGGCGATGCGCACCTGCCTGGCGCTTATGAAGGACAGGCTCAGCATCCCCCTGGGCAGGGTCTACCTGGTCCCCGAGGGCGCAGAAGAGGCCGTATCCACGGACATCTGTTACTCCGGCGACCCCGGAAGGTTCGGCGCGTTCGTGCGGGCGACGGATGGCGTCCGCTTCGCCACGGGGGTAGGCCTTCCCGGCATGGTACTGGCCCGCGGGGAGCCCGTCTGGCTGGAGGACGTGCGCGAGGACCCCGGCTTTCTCAGGTCCGAGGCGGCGCGGAGGTGCGGCGTCGCGGCGGGCTTCGCCGTGCCCGTGCTCGTGAGGAGGGAGGTGGTGGCCGTCGTCGAGTTCTTTACTACGGAGGTGATGGAGCCCGACCCGTGGTTGCTCGGCATGCTGCGGCAGGTCGGCACCCAGCTCGGGCGCGTCGTCGAGCGCGAGCGGGCCGAGCGCGAGTACAACCGGCTCAACAGGGAGCTCGAGCTGCGCAACCTCGAGCTGAGCCACAAGAACTCCGAGGTGGAGGCCTTCGTCTACAGCGTCTCCCACGACCTCCGCTCGCCGCTCGTCAACCTGGAAGGCTTCAGCCAGGAGCTCGCGCTGGTCGGCGAGGACATAAGGGAGATACTCGCCCACGGGGACCTGCCGCCCGAGGTGCGCCGGCGGGGCCTCGCGCTCGTGGACGAGGACATGGCGACCTCGACGCACTTCATAAGGGAGGCCGTGAAACGCCTGAGCGGCATCATCGACGCGCTGCTCAGGCTCTCGCGCGTCGGGCGCCTGGAGTACCGGTGGCGGCTGGTGGACCTGGGCCCCGTCGTGGGGCGCGTCGTCGACGCCATGGGGGCGACGCTCGCCGAGCGGGGGGGCACCGTCGTCGTGGACGACCTGCCGCCGGCCTGGGGCGACCCGACCGCGCTCGAGCAGGTCTTCGCCAACCTTATCGGCAACGCGGTCCTCTACCTCGACCCCGGGCGGCCCGGCATGATCGAGGTGGGCTGCAAGGAGGGTGACGACGGGGACACCCCTGAGTTCCGTACCTACTACGTGAGGGACAACGGCATAGGCATACCCACGGAGGCGATCGAGAAGGTCTTCCAGGTCTTCCAGCGCCTGCGGCCCAAGCACGCGGACGGCGAGGGGATGGGCCTCGCCCTCGTCCAGCGCATAGTGGAGAGGCACGACGGCGAGGTGTGGGTGGAGTCGAGCGAGGGCGAGGGCAGCACCTTCTTCGTGCGGCTGCGGGCCAGAGGAGAGGGACGAGATTGAACGCGCAACCCCTGGTAATACTCATGGCGGAGGACGACCCCGGGCACGCCTCGCTCGTAAGGCGCAACCTGCGCCGCGCCGGCGTCCTCAACGAGGTGGTCAGGGTCGAGGACGGCCAGGAGGCCCTCGACTTTATATGCCGCGAGGGGGCCTACGCCAGCCGCAACCCCATCGGGTCGCTGATAGTCCTCCTCGACATAAACATGCCGCGCCTCGACGGGGTGGAGGTGCTCAGGCGCCTCAAGGCCGACGAGAAGACCAAGAAGATACCCGTGATGATGCTCACCACCACCGACGACCCCAGGGAGGTGGAGCGCTGCTACGACCTCGGGTGCAGCGTGTACGTTACCAAGCCGGTCGAGTACGAGCAGTTCCGCGAGGCCGTGAGGCAGCTGGGGCTGTTCCTGCAGTTCGTCGAGGTGCCCCAGCAGGGTGACGAGGATGGGTAGCCCATGATAGGTGAGGTCGCCAGGGCGCCGGAGGCCGAGAGGGAGACGATCCTGATCGTCGAGGACGATCTCGGCATCGCCACCCTCGAGCGCCGCTGCCTCGGCCGGCACGGGTACGGGGTGGTCTGCGCCACCAACGCCGAGGACGCCCTGGCCAGGATCGACGAGGGCGGCATAGGCCTTGTGGTCCTCGACCACGGCCTGCCCGGCGGGACCACGGGCCTCGAGCTCTACGAGCGCATGAAGGCCTCCGGGCGCGACCTTCCCGTGGTCATGGTGACAGGGCAGAGCAGCGAGGAGACGGTGGTAGAGGCGCTAAGGCTCGGGGTGCGGGACTTTATAACCAAGTCGCCGGACTACCTCGACTACCTGCCCGCGGCCGTCGAGGCCGCCGTCGCCCAGAGCCGCCTCGCGCGGCGCCTGGAGAGGAGCGAGGAGCGCTTCCGCGGCCTGATCGAGAACCTGCAGGTCGGCGTCGTGCTGGCCGGGCCCGCCGGCGAGATCCTCGTGAGCAACCGCGCCGCCGTGAACCTCCTCGGCGTCGAGGGAGACCGGCCGCTGGGCCGGCGCCTCTTCGAGACGTGCTGGGCCGGCGCCATCCGCGAGGACGGCTCGCCCTTCCCCGCCGACGAGCTCCCGCCCCTGCGGGCGATCGCCAGCGGCCAGCCGGTGCGCAACGTGGTGGTCGGCGTCCGCCGGGCGGCCGCGGGCGGCCGGGCGTGGTTGCTGGTCAACGCGGAGCCCCAGCTCGACCCCGACGGCGGCGTCGGGCAGGTGATCTGCACGATCAGCGACGTTACGCAGCGCAAGGCCCTGGAGGAGCAGCTGGCGTACCGGGCCTACCACGACGTCCTGACCGGGCTGCCCAACCGGGCCCTCTTTCTGGACCGGCTGCAGAACGCGCTCGCCGGCAGGCGGCGCCGGGAGGATCAACTCGCGGTGCTGTTCGTGGACCTGGACAACTTCAAGGTGGTCAACGACTCTTTGGGCCACGAGGTGGGGGACAGGCTGCTCGTCGAGGTGGCCGGGCGCCTGGAGAGTAGCGTGAGGCCGGCCGACACGCTCGCCCGCCTCGGCGGGGACGAGTTCGCCGTCATGCTCACGAACGTCTCCGGCATCAGGGACGTTATGGGCGTCGTGGCCCGGATCCTGGAGAGGTTGGAGGCGCCCATCGCCCTGCAGGGGGAGGAGGTCACCGTCACGGCGAGCGTCGGGGTCGCCCTGTCGACCTCGGCCGATCCGACGCCCGCGGACCTCATGCGCGAGGCCGACGCCGCGATGTACCGCACCAAGCGCTCCGGCAAGGCCGGGTACTCGGTCTTCGACCCGAGCCTGCACGCCGAGGCCCTGAAACGCCTGGAGCTCGAGAGCCACCTCAGACGGGCCGTGGAGAGGGAAGAGTTCGTGCTGCACTACCAGCCGATCGTGAACCTGAGCAGCGGCGACGTGTGGGGCATGGAGGCCCTGATCCGCTGGAACCACCCCGACAGGGGCCTCGTGTCCCCGTGCGAGTTCGTGCCCCTCGCGGAGG
>JAUJMB010000339.1 GCA_030447045.1 Rubrobacteraceae bacterium
AGGAGGTCCGCCAGGAGCGCGACGCCGCCCGCATGGAGATAGACCGCCTCTGGTCCGAGATAGAGCGCCTGAACCTCGTCGAGTTCCAGCGCGAGCTCCAGGAGAAGACCATCTCCACCCTCGAAGAGGAGAAGCAGAGGCTCGAAGAGGACCGCAGCCGCCTCGTCGAGCAGCACACCAAACTCACCGAGGAGAAATCCGCCCTCTCCGAAGACCGCGTCAGGCTCGAGGCCGAACTTAACGCCCTCAAGAACCGCGGCTTCTGGTCCCGCCTCTTCGGCGGCTAAACCCGCAGAGCCCCGCCCGGACGGCACACCTGCCGCGCCGCCCGGCGCCGGACCGTCCAAATCGTCATAGACGAAAATCGTCTTCTCTACAGTGGTGAAGACCCCGGGGTGGCGGGTAGCATGGAAGAGGTGTGCGGCGGGCTATCCTCTCGTTCGCGACGGCGGCATTAGTAGTAACCTCGGCGGGCGTTGCATACGCCGAGACGTTCGAGGGAAACCAGAGGGCGAACCACTACGTGGGGGCGCCGAACTCGGACCGCGCCGAGCCGTACGCGGGCGACGACACGGCGTTCGGGCACGCCGGCTCGGACAAACTGTTCGGCGGCACCGAAGACAGGCTCTATGGCGAGGACGCTAACGACACGCTCCACGGGCACCGTGGAAGTGACCTTCTGGTAGGTGGCCCGGGTGAGGATCACCTGTTCAGGGCCAGTGGCAACGACACCACCTACTCTGGGACGCTGGAGGAGAGCGATAAGGATTCGGACGAGATCTCCTGCGGCGAGGGGCCAGAGGACACCGTCTACCTGAGCGGACCAGAGCACTCCGGGCACAACGTCGACGACAGCTGCGACGTAATCTCCTACTAGCCGGCGTCCCTAAATCCTTCGCGCGGGGCCGGGGTCCAGCCCCGGCCTCATCCGCCTTTCGATGAAAGTAGCCCCCATTCTGGAAGGAAACGGGATGGCGCGGGCGGAACCTTTCAAGGTGTGGGCGTCGTTGTTGGCGGCGGTCTTCGTGGCCCTTTTCCTGGCCGCGGCGGTCCTGGCAACCGGGGCCGAGGCCAGGGAGGTTGGCTGCACGGGTCAGGTGGTCCTCGACGCGGGGCACGGGGGCTCCGACTCGGGGGTGGCAAACGCGAGGTACGGCCTGGTCGAGAAGGAGCAGACCTTCGACGTCGCCAGGAGGCTCGAGGCGCTCCTCGAGGCGGACGGCCACGCGGTCTGCATGACGCGCAGCGGGGACGAGACCCTCTCCAACAACGACCGCTACGCCTACGCCAACACCACGGGGGCCGAGGTCCTGGTCTCCGTCCACATGAACGGGTCTTCGGATCCGGGCACGGACTACACGACCACCCTCTTCGGGAAGTGGCGCAAGGACAAGAATCTGGCCCACGCGGTCTTCGACGGGCTCTCGACCCTGCCGGCGGCCGACGGCGCTGGGACCATGCGCACCAGGGCGCCCTACTCGTTCGCCTCGGGCGTGCTCCTCAAGAGCGAGATGCCGGCGACCATCGCGGAGACCGTCTTTATCACGAGCGAGGCCGAGGGAAGGCTTCTCTCCGACGGCACGGGCGCGCGCCAGCAGCAGATAGCGGGGGGCCTGAAGATCGGGATCGAGGACTACCTGGCCACCCACTGACGGATGGCCAGAGAAGGCGCCCCCTCGCCCGGGAGGGGAACGGAGGAACGGCTGTGGACGCGGCTATAAAGACCGAGAGGCTCACCAAGACCTACGGCAAGAACCGCGGCATAAGGGACGTGGACCTCGAGGTCGCCGAGGGCGAGGTCTTCGGCTTTCTCGGGTCCAACGGCGCGGGCAAGACCACCACCATCCGCACGCTCCCCGGGTTCATGCGGCCGACGGCCGAACCGAAGTCTTCGGCCTCGACGCGCAAAGGGAGGGCGTTGAGGTGCGGGCGCGCGTCGGCAACCTGCCGGACGAGTTCGCCCCCGCTCCCAGCCGTCAGCTTCCGGTCGCGGCCGCCTTGCCGGGCCCGCCAGAGGGACCCGTCTCGTTTGGACGACGCACCCAGCTGAGCCCCCGACGTCTCGACCGACGCCGGTTTCCCAACCCCCTGTAGGGGCGGGTTTCGAACCCGCCCGTGACCGAGAAGCGGAGCGGCCGGGTCTCGGAGCTGACCGGTTGAGAGCCGGTGAGGCCGGCGTGCTGTAAAGTGCCCCCTCGTATGGAAGGGAAGAGCA
>JAUJMB010000340.1 GCA_030447045.1 Rubrobacteraceae bacterium
ACCTCGCCGAGCTTGCCCGGCGAGATCGTCATGGAGAGCCCCGCCACGAAGACGGCCGCGCTCTTGCCGACCGGCACCCGCACCCCGAGGAGCCCCAGGTAGTAAGACCAGCGCACAAACCGCACCGCGTAGGAGGCCGCCACGAGACCCAAGATCGCCGGCAGGAGGGACCAGTCGAAGCCGGCCAGGGCGGCCGCGAGGTCCGCGAAGCCGGAGAAGATGACCAAGGCGAGGTAGACCGCGACCCCCAGCGCGAGGGCGAGCACGAGCTTGCTCCTCAACCGGTCCACGAACCGGTCCGCGCGAGGATCATGCCGGCCGGGCGCGCGCCGGCGTCAAGGGGTCGACGGCGGGGTGCGATTCTACCCTCCGGATCCGTCCGGCCTGCTGCGGCGTCGGCGGCCGGGGCGCCGCGTTCGCGCCTGGCCGTGCAGCGCGCCCATGACCCGCCCCTTGAGCTCCGGGGGCGGTTCCCGCCGTAGCGCGCGCAGCACCATCAGGTCGGCGACGGTGAGCATTTCGTCTATCTCGGCCCGCCGCTCCGGGTGCTCGGCGAGATGCTCCTCGAACGCCCGGCGGTCCTCCTCCGGCAGGGCGCCGAGAACGTAGGCGCGCTCGAGCTCGTCGAACCTGCCCGCGCCCGTCCCGCTCACCGTGGCACCGCCCCGTCTTGCGGGTCGACGTACCGCCCCGCGGTGGCCGCCCTTCCGCTCGGGCCCCGCCGCGGCGCAAGCGCCGGCATGATCCTCGCGCACGGGGACGACGGCGTGTTGCCGCGCAGATCGACCGGCCGACCGCCCAAGAGCGTCACCCGCCCTTCCTAATCTACCCGGTCCGCCCGCACCACCAGGCGCCCCGACCGGGGTCCCCCCGAGTAAAGGTCGGGGCCCAAAGTCCACCAGTCGTCGACGCTCTCGGTGCAGGTCTGGAGGCTGACGACGTCCCGGCCCGGGATCGGCCTCGTGACCCGGGTCTCCCAGGGGTGCACCGCGAAGATCTCGCTGACCCGGTAGGTGTAGACGGTGCCGTTGGTGTCCTCGAGGAATACCTCGTCGCCCTTTTGCATGGCGGGCAGGTTGTAGAACTGGTAGTGGCTCTCGGTGCCCGGCCAGCCGACGCGGTGGCCCGCTATGTACGTGTTCGTGGAGGCCTTCTCCCAAGGGAAGCCGGTCTCCGGCACCTTTATGGCGCCCAAGTCCAGCGCCCACTGCGAATCGTCGTTCCTCACCGTGTGGCCGTAGACGCCGAGCCTCGGGACCGTCAGGTACATCGTCGGGTCCTCGGGGGCCGGCGGTGCGGCGGCCTCTTTTTCGGCGGCCTCTTTTTCGGCGGCCTCCTGTTCCTTGGCCGCCCGCTCCTCGGCGGCCTTCTCCGCCCTCGCGCGCTCGGCCTCTTCCCTGGCCTCGAGGTCCACGACCGGCTCGGGGGCGCCCGCCACGGCGGGGGCGTCGACCCTCTGGACGGGGCCGTCGTTCGCGCCCGACGGGGGGGCGCCGGAGACCGCGGCAGCCCCGAGCCCGGTCAGGAGCAGCAGCGCCAGGGCGAGGGAGGCGAAGAGGCCCCCCCTGCGGCGTCTCCTGAAAATGCGCTTCTCTCTCGGAGCCCGCCCGAAGGCGCGCCCGGCCACGTACCGCGATCTCTTCTTCGTGAAAGCCACAGGCTGTCGTCGGCCTCCTCTTGTTAGGGGTTGATGGGCGCCACGGGCACGGTGTCGGCCGGGATGGGCCGGCCCTTCTCGTCCTTGAGGGCTCCGTAGGTGTCCGTGTGGAGGACGCCGTCGTAGACGACCTCGCCGTCCTTCTTCACCGTCTGGTAGGTGATCCACTCGGCCGAGTCGGCGTTCCTGTAGACGGGCTCGGACCACGTCCGTACTTTCGTGCCGCCGGGCTGGCCCCAGACCTCGGCGTAGACGTAGCCGCTCTCCGCCACGTACTGCCTGAGGAGCACGTAGGCGTCGGTGGTGTTCCGGAACTTCATGTCCAGCTCGCCCTCCCCGTTCGGGCCGCCGAACCAGACGGTGGCGTCGAGCCCGGGCCTTATGTACGGGAGCTGCGCGTAGTGCGGGGAGCGCTCCGTGACGTCGAGGCCGGCCTCGTTGACGGCGTTGTAGAGGGTGGAGGTGACCTGGCAGAGGCCCCCGCCGTCGGCTAGGGTCTCCCGGCCGTTCACGATGACCTTCGACGCGTTGTAGTCGAGGCCCGAGACCTTGTCGT
>JAUJMB010000341.1 GCA_030447045.1 Rubrobacteraceae bacterium
TCGCCCCAGATCCGGAACAGGGGCACCGTCGGCGGCAACCTCGGCACCGCCTCCCCCGCCGGCGACGCCCTTCCTCCCCTGTACGCCTCCGAAGCCCAGGTCGAGGTGGCGTCGGTAGGCGGAACCCGGCGCATGCCCGTCGCGGACTTTATCCGCGGGCCGAAAGAGAACGCCCTGGCCGGCAACGAGTTGATCTCAGCCTTCTACATAGAGGGGGCCGGCGGCCCGCAGCAGTACTCCAAGATCGGGACGCGCAACGCGATGGTGATAGCGGTCTGCGCCTTCGCCCTGGCCCTTCACCCCCAGAGCGGCAAGATCGGGACGTGCATAGGCTCCGCGGGACCCACGCCTATCCGGGCCGTCGAGGCCGAGCGCTTCGTGCGGGGCGTCATGGAGGAGGGTGGGCTGTGGGAGTCGCGGGCCGCCATCCCGGATGCGGCGCTCCGGCGGTTCGGGGAGCTCGTGGCGGGTGCCGCGAGGCCCATAGACGACGTGCGCGGGACCGCAGAGTACCGGCGGCACGCGGTCGGGGTGCTGGCGCGGCGCTCGCTCGGGTGGGCGTGGGACGAGTACCGGGGGGCGGAGAGTGCGGCTTAGGCTCGAGGTCAACGGGGAGATACGGGAGGCCGAGGACGTGTGGCCCGGCGAGAGCCTGCTCTACGTCCTGCGCGAGCGGCTCGGGCTTCCGGGCTCCAAGAACGCGTGCGAGCAGGGCGAGTGCGGGTCGTGCTCCGTGTACGTGGACGGCTCGCTCGTCTGCTCGTGCCTGGTCCTGGCCGGCCAGGCGGAGGGACGCGAGGTCGTCACGGTCGAGGGGATAGGCTCGGGCGGAGATCTCCATCCCGTGCAGCGGGCGTTCGTGGAGGCCGGGGCGGTGCAGTGCGGGT
The DNA here is from genome assembly GCA_030447045.1 of Rubrobacteraceae bacterium. The sequence goes on from JAUJMB010000341.1 coordinate 888, forward strand.
TCTGCACGCCGGGATTCGTGGTCGCCACGCACGACCTGTTGCGGAGGAACCCGGACCCGAATGCGGCGGAGATCCGGGAGGCCCTGGCCGGCAACCTGTGCCGGTGCACGGGCTACGAGAAGATCCTGGACGCCGTCCGCCTCGCCGCCGGGGAGACGCCATGACGGCCCCGGCCGGTGCGATGCCAGCCCCGACGCGCGCGCGCCCGGAGGCACCCGTGCAGAGGCCCGGTCGCGTGGGCGAGGAGAGCGCGCGCATCGACGGCGTCCCGAAGGTGAGGGGAGAGTTCGAGTACTCCTCGGACCTCTGGATGGACGGGATGCTCCACGGCGCGACGCTCAGGAGCCCGCACCCGCACGCCAACATCCTCGTGCTCGATACCTCCGAGGCCGAGGAGATGGCGGGCGTCCGGGCGGTACTGACCCACGAGGACGTGCCGGGGCGCAAGGTGTACGGGATGGAGATACCGGACCAGCCCGTGCTCGCCTGGGAGAAGGTGCGCTACCAGGGCGAGCCCGTAGCCATAGTCGCCGCCGACCACCCCGAGACGGCGCGGCGCGCGCTCGAAAAGATAAGGGTCGAGTACGAGGTGCTCCACCCCGTCGCGAGCGCCGAGGACGCGATGCGGGACGACGCCCCGAAGCTTCACCTCTCCGGCAACGTGCTCAGGCGCGTCAAGATCCTGCACGGCGACCCCGCGAACGCGGCCGCCGCCGACGTCGTGGTCTCCGGCGAGTACGAGGTCGGGATGCAGGACCAGGCGTTCCTCGGCCCGGAGTCCGGCCTCGCCGTGCCGGACGGGCAGGGGGGCGTGGACCTCTACATCTCCACCCAGTGGCTGCACATCGACCGCGACCAGGTGGCGGAGTCGCTGGGGCTTGCGCCGGAAGAGGTCCGTCTCACCCTCTCCGGGGTCGGCGGGGCGTTCGGGGGGCGGGAGGACCTCTCGATGCAGATCCACTCCTGCATGCTCGCCCTACAGACCGGCCGCCCGGTGCGCATGGTCTACAACCGCGAGGAGTCGTTCTACGGCCACGTCCACCGCCACCCGTGCACGATGCGCTTCGAGCACGGCGCGACCCGCGAGGGGAAGCTCGTCTACGTGAGAGCCAACCTCGTCTTCGACGGCGGCGCCTACGCCTCGAGCTCCAACGCCGTCTGCCTCAACGCCGCCACCTTCGCCTGCGGCCCCTACGACGTGCCGAACGCCGAGATAGAGAGCCACATGCTCTACACCAACAACCCCCCCTGCGGAGCGATGCGCGGCTTCGGCGCCGTCCAGGCCTGCTTCGCCCACGAGTCCCAGATGGACAAG
>JAUJMB010000342.1 GCA_030447045.1 Rubrobacteraceae bacterium
GGTAACGGGGAAGCGGGTCTTCAAGATGGCCCCGATCCACCACCACTTCGAGTTTTTGGGCTGGGAGGAGAACAAGGTCGTCGTGCGGTTCTGGATCCTGCAGGCCGCCTGCTCCGCCTTCGGCTTCTTCCTCTACTACCTGTTCCTCTACAACTCGGTGGGCTGAGCCCGTGAAGACCCTCGTCTACGGCCTGGGGGAGTCGGGCGGCGCCGCCACGCGCGCGCTCCTCGAACGGAACGCCGAAGTGCTCGCCGCGGACGCCAACGACAACGAGCGTCTGCGGGAGGCTGCGGCGGCGTTGGACGCGGATGTCCGGCTCGCGGCCGGCCCCGAGGTCCTGGAGGGCGTGGACCGGGTTGTGGTGAGCCCCGGCGTAAGGCCAAGCGACCCCGTGCTCCGGGCCGCCGAGGGGGCCGGCGTTCCCGTGCTCTCTGAGGTGGCCTTCGGGCTGGAGCTACTGGGCGGGGGCGTGCGGGTGGCGGCGGTGACCGGCACCAACGGCAAGACGACCGTGGTGGACATGCTCGCCCGTATGTTGGAGACCGCCGGCGTGCCGCACGCCGTTGCGGGGAACTCGTGGCGGGCCCTGACGGGTTGCCTCGACGAGGCGCTGGAGGCCGGACTGCTGGTTCTCGAGGTCTCCTCCTTCCAACTCCACTACATGAGAGAGCCCGGTTTCGAGGTGGCGGCGCTGCTGAACGCGCGCCCGGACCACATGGACTGGCACGCCTCTTTCGCGGAGTACAGGCGAGACAAGCTGCGCGTCTTCGAGGGGCAGCGCGCGTCGGATCTCGCCCTCGTGGCGGCCGACGACCCCGTCGGAAGGGACGCCGTGCCGGACCTTCGGGGCGAGGTCCTGATCGTCGGCGAGGGCGGCACGGCGGTCCGCGACGGACACCTCTACCTCTCAGGCGTCGAACTCCTCGGCGTCGACGAGCTCCCGTTCGGCGGTATGCACAACCACGTAAACGCGCTCTTCGCGGCGGCGGCGGCCCAGAAGCTCGGAGCCACGGCAGAGAGCGTCCGAGGGGCCCTGATGAACTACGGGCTAAAGCCGCACCGGATGGATGTCGTGGTGGAGAGCAATGGCGTGACCTACGTGGACGACTCGAAGGCGACCAACCCGGCCGCGGTAGCCGCCGCGCTCGGCGGGCTGGAGCGGCCGGTCGTCCTGATCCTCGGCGGCTCGGAGAAGCACACGGACTTTGCCGAGATCCTGCCCCACATCGAGCGCTGCCGGGCCGTCCTCTGCCAGGGGGAGGCGGGCCCGCGCATCGCGGAATTTCTCGAAGACGCGGGCCACGGGGGCCTGGTCGAACGGTTGGGCGACCTGCGGTCGGCCGTGGCGCGGGCCGCCGAGGTTGCGACGGCTGGCGACCTGGTCCTGCTCTCACCGGGGTGCGCGAGCTTCGACCAGTTCGCCGGGTACGCGGAGCGGGGGGAAGAGTTCGCGCGCCTTGTCCGCGAGGTGCTGGGGGACCGGGGGGCGGTCAGGCGATGACGCTGCTCAGGACCAACCTGCTCTTCGTGGTGCTCGGCCTCTCCTTGCTCGGGGTGGTGATGGTGTACTCGGCCACGTACCGTCTCTCCGGGACGGATGTTCTTCTCGTGCGGCTCGCGCACCTGGGGCTCGGGATCGGGGTTTTCTTCCTGGTGAGCCGCGTCCGTTACACGGCGTGGAGGAAGTACGCCCCCGTCGCGTACGGGATCGCGCTGGTAAGCCTGGTGCTCGTCCTGATCCCGGGTATAGGCCTCCAGATAAACGGCGCCCGGAGGTGGTTGGACCTGCCGTTTTTCGACCCCCAACCGGCGGAGTTCGCGAAGATAGCGGCCGTCGTCTACCTGAGTTGCGCGTTGGCGCGCCTGAAGCCGGGCTCCGGTCTGCCTCTGAAGCCCCTGGCCGCCGTCGGCGTGCTCTTCGGGCTCGTCCTTATCGAACCGGACTTCGGCACCTCGGTGGTCCTGTTGACGGGCGTGGCGGGCGCGCTGTGGGCCTCGGAGGTCCGGACGAAGGACCTTCTGCTCTCCGGCGCCGCTGGCGTGGTCTTCCTGGCGGCGGTGATGCTGCTCGCCCCCTACCGGCGCGAGAGGTTCCTTACGTTCCTCGACCCCTGGGCCGTCGCGGACACTTCGGGCTACCAGAACGTGCAGGCGATGATCGCGATCAAGGCGGGCGGGGTCTTCGGCT
>JAUJMB010000343.1 GCA_030447045.1 Rubrobacteraceae bacterium
GCCGTCGCCGGGTCTTCCACCGGCTGCACGCTCGTCGCCAACCTGCGCACGGGGCGCCTGTGGGGCTCCCGCCCGGGCCCCGCGCTCCTCCTGGATCATCTCTCCGGAAGGCCCGTGGAGCCGCCCGAGGCGGACTGGGACTGCGGCCACTTCGTCGGCATAGCTGGCTCGGTCGAGGGGCCGGGCGGCACCCTCGTGATCGTGCGCGATACCTACCGGCAGCTCGGTTGGGACGGCTACCACCTCCAGCCGGCCGGGGCGATGGCCGAGGCGCTCGAGCGGGGCGACGGCAAGGAGGGCGGCGTCCTCTGCGTCTGCGAGGCCGCCGCGGCCGGGGCGCTGGCCGGGGAGCTCGAAGGTGCCGGCTTCGAGGTGCGCCCCTGGGACAACGGTTCGGCGGACCCGGTGGAAGAGGGCTAAGAGGTGGGCGAGGAGCTCGTTGGGTTCCTGCACGCCGACGTGTCGGGCCTGCTGCGGGGGCGGTCCGTGCCCGCCTCCGACCTCGAAGGGCGCCTCGGGACGGGTGTGGGGTGGGTCCCGGCCGACCAGGCGCTCACGCCCTTCGGCCCGATAGCGGAGCCGAACCCGTGGGGCGCCGTCGGCGACCTGAGGCTGCTGCCCGACAGGGAGACGGAGGTTTGCGTGGACCTTCCCGACGCCTCTCCTCTGCGCTTCTTTCTCTCCGACGCGGCGAACACCGACGGGAGCCCGTGGGACGCCTGCCCGCGCACGTTGCTGAAGGATGCCCTCTCGAGCCTCGAGAGGGAGGCCGGGCTGTTCCTGAACGCCTCTTTCGAGCAGGAGTTCACGTTGGAGGCGCCGGGGTTCGAGCCTGGACCCGGCTTCTCCTTCGCGGCCCAGAGGGTGGTCGAGCCCTTCGGACCGGTGGTGTTCGCCGCCCTGCGCCAGGCCGGCGTGGAGCCCGAGGTCTTTCTTCCCGAGTACGGGGCGGGGCAGTTCGAGGTCCCGCTGGCCCCCGCCGGCGGCCTGGCCGCCGCAGACCGGGCCGCCACGATGAAGGAGGTCGTGCGCGAGGTGGCGCGGGTGCTCGGCTACCGGGCGAGCTTCGCGCCGATGCCGGACCCGGGCGGCGTCGGCAACGGCGTGCACGTCCACATGAGCCTCGTGGACGGACGGGGCGAACCCGTGTTCTACGACCCGGAGAGGCCCGGCTCCCTGAGCGCCACGGGGGCGCGCTTCGCGGCGGGCATCCTGGAGCACCTGCCGGCGCTGTGCGCGATCACGGCCCCGAGCGTCGCCTCCTACCTGCGCCTGAAGCCGCACCACTGGAGCGCCGGCTTCGGCTACCTGGGCGAGCGCGACAGGGAGGCCACGATCCGCATACCGCCAACGGCGAACGCCTCGGGCGCTGACCCCGCCCGCCAGTTCAACCTGGAGTACCGCGCCGCCGACGCCGCGGCCTGCCCGCACCTGGCGCTCGCCGTCCTCGTCCTCGCCGGCCTGCGCGGCATCCGCGAAGAGCTCCCGGAGCCGCCCCTCGTAAAAGGGGACCCCTCGGAGCTCGACGAGGGGGAGCGCCGCCGCCTCGGCGTCCGGCCGCTGCCCCGCTCGCTCGAAGAGGCGCTGGGGGCACTGGAGAGAGACGAGACCGTGCGCTCCTGGCTCTCGCGGGACCTCTTCGACTGCTACGTGGGCGTGAAGCGGACCGAGATCTCGCTGCTCGAAGGCGCGGAACCGGAGGAGATCTGCGAACGCTACGGACGCGTCTACTGATCGGTGCTGACGGGAACAGGCGGCCGTGTCCGGCGTGGGCCGTCTGGCTCGCCTTTCGACGCTCCGGGATGCGGGTCTTTCGGGGCGGCGATCCCTATACTGGGCGGCGAGGAAAGGGTACCGTTGTCCTTGGGTACGGCGCGCCGTCTGAGGTCATCTGGAGGTTTTGTACGGGGGGCCGAGGAGAACGGCGTTCCCGGGCGCTTTACTCCAATGCGTGAGGGGAGACCGGATTGTGTTTGACCTGATCGTGCGCGGGGCCCGGCTCGGCGGCGACCTCGTGGACGTCGCCGTCGCCGGGGGACGCATCGAGCGCGTGGCGCCCGGCATCGACGGGGCCGCGACGCGCGAGATAGACGCCGGGGGCCGGCTCCTCTCGCCGCCGTTCGTCGAGTCTCACGTCCACCTGGACACGACGCTCACGGCCGGGCAACCGCGGTGGAACGGGTCGG
>JAUJMB010000064.1:0-6576 GCA_030447045.1 Rubrobacteraceae bacterium
ACGAGTCGCGTGTCCTGGATCTCCTCTCGGAGAACCGAGTAGACGTCGTCGTGCTGGCGCGGTACATGCAGATCCTCACGCCGAAGTTCGTGGACGCCTACAGGGACGGGCTTATAAACATCCACCACTCCTTTCTGCCGGCCTTCGCCGGGGCCGACCCCTACCGCCGGGCGCACGAGCGGGGCGTCAAGACCATCGGGGCGACGGCCCACTACGTCAGCGAGGAGCTCGACGCCGGCCCCATAATCCACCAGGACCTCGCCCACGTCTCCCACCGCGACACCGTCGAGGACCTCGTCCGCCTCGGCCGCGAGGTCGAGCGGCGCGTCCTGGCCCGCGCCGTCCGGCTGCACCTCGAAGACCGCATCCTCGTGGACGGCGGCCGGACGGTCGTCTTCGAGTAACCATGCGGGGGTGGGACCGACGGCTCCCGCCCACCCCCGCGGTTCCGATCAGCGCCTGACGGCCACCACCTCGAGGTAGTCGGAGGGGACGACGAGCGTCTCGTCGCCGGAGGTGTTGTGGGAGTCGAGCAGCTCGCGCAGGTCCCGCGCGAGGGCGTCCTGCCCTTCCGGCTCGAGCGCACCGAACGCCCGCACGGTTGGTCCGTAGTAGTTTCGGAAGTACTCGACGAAGTACTCCGCTGACGGATACCGGAAGACGTAGGTGCGTCGGGTAGCCTCCAGGGACGAGACGCCATTACCGAACAGCTCCTGCACACGCTCCTCCGTGCCCCAGAGCGGGGGCGGCTTAATCCCGGGCGGCGGGGGGACGTGCTTGCCCACGGTGCGGAGCATGTGACCGATAAAGCCGTCCGGGGTCCAGCTGGATACCCCGATCTTGCCCCCGGGCCGGCAGACCCGCAGCAACTCCTCCGCCGCCTTCTCCTGGTTCGGGCAGAACATCACGCCGATGGTGGAGAGGACCGCGTCAAAGGAGGCGTCGGGGTAGGAGAGGTCCTCCGCGTCGCCGACCTCGAAAGCGATGTCCATGCCCTCGGCGTCGGCCCGCCTGTGCGCGTGTTCGATGTTTTCGGGGGCGAGGTCCATGCCGGTCACCTCGCAGAAGCGGCGGGCGGCGGAGATGGCGGTGTTGCCGGTTCCGGTCGCCACGTCGAGAACCTTATCGCCGGAGCGCAGATCGACCGCCTCGCACAGCAACTCGCCGATAAGGACGAGGGGGTTGCCGATCCTGGCGTACTCGCCGGAGGTCCAGACCTTGTGCATCCGTTCCTTGATGGCGTCCATGCTGGGCGCCTGATCCTGCGTGGTCATGCTGTCTCCCCTTCGTGTCTCGCTCGGTACGTGATCATTGCGTTCTCACCCTCCCGTGCCTGCCACCCCCTTAACGTCCATCTTGCCGGATTCGGGTACGGTCTTCGCCTGTATAGGCCCGCCGACCCCAGCAAGCCCCCAAATCCTGCGCCGCGGGAGAGGCCCTCCGTCCCGCGGCGCAACGTGTCAGAGAGAGCATAAAAGCCTGGCCGCGGGCGCCGCATCCCCCAAATGGGTGATCCTTGCGCGCCTAGAAGGCGACCCTCGGCGAGGTATCCCTCTTGCAGACGAGGGTCTTCCCCGGGGCGTCTATCGAGCGCTGCTTGGCGACGGCGTAGAACTTCCCGTTCGGCATACCCGCCGGGATGGACCACGCGCCCTGGGCGTCCGACAGGGTCCGGTCGTAGAGGCCGTCCGGCCCTGGGTCCACCCTGTAGACCTCGACCGTCCGGCCCCGCTCGCACGCGGCCTTTCTGGAGAGGACCTTGCCGTGGAAGGGGTCGGCCTGCGCGAGCGTGACGCGCGAGGCGACCTCGACCCTGTCGGCCGCGGCGGCATCGGAGGCCCACGCGGCGGCCGAGAGCGCGGCCCCGACGACTGCTATCGCGATTCGGGTCTTCGTGGATGTCATAACGCTCCTTTGAGAGGGGAGCGCGGAGCTGTCGCCCGCGCTTCCCTCGGCCTCGCTGGTTAACGCGCCCTGATCGTCTTGCTGGCGGCCGCCGTGCATCCGGGGACCTTGCCGGTGCGGACGTAGAACTTGCCGCGCATCCCCGTGTTCCCCGTCGACCACTCGCCGTGGTCGCCCTGCCGCTCGGAGGTATCGGTCGCGATCACGGGGTCGCTACCCGGCCTCTGCTCCCGCCCCTGCTGCTTGTAGAGCTTGATGGTGCGGTTGCCCAGGCAACTCCCCCGCGAGCTCTGCACGGTGCCGGAGAGGTCCAGGCCCTGCGCCCTTATGGTGAGGGTCGTCTTCGCCGCCCCGGCGGCCGACGCCGGGCCGGCGAGCGCCAGGAGCGTCAGGGCGACCGCCGCGAGGAACAGGATGACGAGGGCGCCGTACCCCGCCACCGTGGTTGTCTTTGTCCGGATCATCGATTCTGCTCCTTGTTCTCTGTTCGTTTTTCGTGGTCTGCTGGCCGGCCTCGAACCGTGGTGAACGCCTCCTCTCTTCGCGTTACCAGCTTGCACCCAGCACCCTAACGGTGGCCTCTTAACGGGCGCATACCTGGGACGGCGGCGGACCTACGTAGAAGTACGTATCTTTGGGCCTATGCGCCGGAGACGCCTGGGAGAGATGGGTGCGTCAGCTAGGGTGCTCTGAGAGCAGCCGCTGCCGGATCACCCGGGCGGCGACCTGGGACCGCGAGGCCGCCCCGAGCTTGCGCAGGATGCGCCCCACGTGGGTGGTCACGGTTCGCTCGGAGATCGTGAGCTCGCCGGCGATCTGGCGGTTGGTGAGGCCACCGGCCAGCAGGAGCGCGACCTCCCGCTCCCTCGGGGTGAGCGCCCCGGCGGGTTGGTCGGCGGGCGACGGCTCCTTCGAAACGGGGGTCCGGTGCGCCCGGGGCCGCCCCTGCTCTTCCCCTTGGGCGAGGGCGTAGGCCGTGGCCTCCCCGGCGCTCATGGCCTTCCCCCGGGCCCAGGCCTCTTCCCACGCCGCCGCGTCGAGACCCGTGCGGGCGGCTTCGACGTAGGGTGCGTGCGCGTGGGCTTCGGCGGGCGACAGGTTGGCGCCTATGGACTCGCGCAGCGACTCGGCCGCGCCCCACAGCCGGGCCGCGCGGGCGGGCCTCCCTTGCGCGGAGGCCACAGCGGCCGACGCCTGCACGAGGAAGGCGGTGACGTTCGTGACCCCCGGTTGCGGCGCCCGGCGGAAGCCCTCCTCGCAGAGCGTCTGTGCCCGGCCCTGCTCTCCCCGAAGGAGGGCCGCGAGCGCCCCCATCCCCAAAGAGAGGGACGTCGCGAGGCTGTCCCCGGCTTCCCGGGAGAGCGCCAGGCTCTCCTCGTGCAACGCGGCTGCCCTTTCGGGGTCACGCCGCACCACCGCCGCCAGGCCCAGGACCAGGAGCGCCCGGGCGATACCCCCGGCGTCGTCCAAGGCGCGCCCCAGGTCGAGGGCCTCTCCGGCGAGCGCCGAGGCCCTCGCGAGGTCCCTCCGCAAGAGCGCCACCCAGCCCAGGCTGGAGAGCGCGGCGCCGGCGCACGCCTCGTCCCCCGCCTCCCGCGCCAGCGCGAGGGCCTCGCGGCTCAAGGTCTCCGAGCCTTCGTAGTCGCCCTGTTCCCATGCTATCCACCCGGCGCGAAGGAGCGCCTTGGTCCGGGCCGACGTGGGCGGCCTCTCGTCGCTGTTTAGCAGGGCCGTCTCCAGCCAGCGGCGGGCCTCGCCCAGGTTGCCGCCCATGTACCAGAACTCCGCCAGCGCCCCGCCGAACCACAGGCCGAGGTCCACCTCTCCTCTCCTGAGCGCCCACGAGAGCGCCACGCGCAGGTTGCCGTACTCGCTCTCGAGCCGCTCCAGCCACACCTCCCGCCGCGCCCCCCTCAACCAGGGCTCCACCTCCTGGGCCAGCCCGAAGAACCAGGAGGCGTGCCGGCGCCGGACGTCGTCGGCCCCGCCGCCCGCCGCGAGCCGCTCCTCGCCGTACTGGCGCACCGGCTCCAGCATCGTGTAGCGCGGGGGCTTCGCGCCGCCCCCGGCCAGCACCAGCGACTTGTCCACCAGCCTGGAGAGAAGGTCCAACACCTCGCCCTCCCCGATGCCGCCGCCGGCGCCGACCGCCTCGGCGGCCTCGAGCGTGAAGCCCCCGGCAAAGACCGCGAGCCGGCCGAACAGCGTCCGCTCGGGCCCGGAGAGCAGGTCGTGGCTCCAGTCGAGCGTCGCCCTGAGCGTGCGCTGGCGCGGTTCGGCCGTGCGGTTGCCGCCGGTCAGGAGCCCCAGGGAGTCTTCGAGCCTCTCGGCGACCTGCTCCACCGCCAGCGCCCCCATCCGCGCGGTGGAGAGCTCGATCGCGAGCGGTATGCCGTCGAGCTCCCGGCAGATGGTCGCCACCGCGCGTGCGTTGTGCGGGGTAAGGCCGAAATCCGGAAGCCGGGAGCGGGCGCGATCCAGGAAGAGCCGCACCGACTCGCACCTCGAGAGCTCCTCGACGGTGGGCGAGGCCTCAGGACGCGGTGTGGGGAGGGGGCGCACGCGCCAGACGACCTCGCCGGGCACGTTCAGGGCCTCGCGGCTCGTGGCCAGGATACGCAGGCCGGTGCAGCCCCCGAGCAGGGCGTCCGCCAGGTGGGCGCTGGCTTCGATCAGGTGCTCGCAGTTGTCCAGCACCAGCAGCAGGTCCCTCGTCCGCAGCGTGGCGGCCAGCGTGGCGGCCAGCGGGCGGCCCGGCTGCTCGCGGACCCCGAGCGTCTCGGCCACCCGCTGCACCACCAGCGCCGGGTCCGAGAACTCCGCCAGCTCGACCAGCCACACCCCGTCGGGGTAGGCCCCCACGAGCTCCCCCGACGCCTCCAGGGCCAGCCGCGTCTTGCCGCAGCCGCCGGCGCCGGTGAGGGTCAGGAGGCGGGTCATCGCGAGGGCCCGCTTTAGCCCGACCAGCTCACGGTCCCTGCCGACAAAGCTGGTCCGCCTGACGGGCAGGTTGTCCCGACGGTCGTCCCCGGTCCGCCGCGCCTGGAGCCCATCGGGTGTGGGGGATGGCGGGTACCGGTCGGCCAGGATCTCGTCCCTGAGCCCCCGGCCGACGGCGCCGGGCTCTCCGGCCAGACCCTGCCTGAGGTTCTCGCGGAGCCGCTCGAACTGGTCGAGGGCCTCCTCGCGGCGCCCGCTGCGGGCGAAGAGGCGCATGAGCCCAACGTGCGCTCCTTCGTGGGTCGGCTGCTCGGCGACCACCCTCTGCAGAGCCTCGATAGCCGGCCCGGGCTCCTCGTGCAGCCCGGCCATCTCCAGGAGCAGCGAGAGGTACTGCTGCCGCAACCCTTCCCGCCGCTCTTCCGCCCACGCCTCGTAGCGATCCGCCGGCAGGAGCTCACCCGCGTACAGGTCGACCGCCGCCCGGTAGGCCGCCGGGTCGCGCAGACGCCTCGCCTTGGCCGCGGCCTCCTCGAAGACCCCCACATCCACCCAGAGAGGCCCCCCCGGGCACAGCTCGAGCTGCTCCCCCGGAGGCGCAGGTACGAGGACTCGGTGGCGGTCACGTGGTCGGGGTCGAGGACCCGGCGGGCGCAGTGGAGCGTACGGTGCAGGTTGTTGGCGGCGGAACGGGGGCCGAGATGCGGCCAGAGCAGGTCCATCGCCTGCTCCTTGTGCAGCCGGTAGTTCGGCTCCAGGGCGAGCAGCTTGACCAGGGCCGCCGCCTTGCGTAGCCGCCACGCGCCCTCCCCGACGACGCGCCGGCCCACCGTTACCCTGAAACCGCCCAAAAGCTCGACGCGGACGACCTCCGAGCGCCGACCCGCCGCCAGCTCGGGTTCAGGCGGACGTGGGTCTGTAGATCGCCGGACGATAACCTCCTTAGCGCGCGTAACCACGAAAAAACCCTTACCCGGGCGACATCATGACGACCGCCGCACCGCAGGCCGCCAGGATCCCGCGGAAGCCGGTCTCCTCGAGCCCAGCGCCAGGGCCGGGTGGACCGACACGCGGTCGTGCTCGACTTCGCGGCGTGTCCGCGCCCTGTCCGACCCGGAGTCAGAGTCCTGGTAAAGCATACTTCCCTCCTGCCCCCTCGGTGCTACTGATCGGTCGCGTCCCGAGCCTGGGGAAACTGTAGGTGCAACGGTCCCTCCGGGGCATCGCCTAAATGAGTGATTTTTGTCGCAGCCCCCGAGAGGGTGCCCGCTGGCCACGAAAGTGTGGGCTGGTGGGCAAAGGTTTCGAAAGATAGCTCATTTGGGGGATACGGCCGCCTTGTGCCGCGCCATAAACTCGTGCCGTCAAATCGCGAGGTGCTGGTTTTGTTCTCTCCCGCGCCTCCCCAAGGTGGAAGGTGTTAGTGATGAGAAGGACGCTTACGTTGTTGGCTTCTGCTGGCGTGGCGCTACTCCTGGCTGGCGGGGTGAACTTGTTCGGGATGGAGGGGGCCGCGAGGGCCGCCTTTCCCGAGACCAACGGCAACGTCGCCTTCTACAGGGACGGCGACGTCTGGGCCATGAACCCGAGCGACCCGGGCGCGGCCGGGCGGCTCACGACCGACTACGGCGAGCAGTCCAACCCCGCCTTCTCGCCGGACGGCACGAGGATAGCCTACGAGTACGGCTACGGCATCTGGGTGATGAACGCCGATGGCTCCGCCCAGAGGAA
>JAUJMB010000064.1:6676-8170 GCA_030447045.1 Rubrobacteraceae bacterium
GGCTCCGCCCAGAGGAACCTCACCGGCACCCCGGACAACCAGGAGTTCGACCCCGCGTTCTCGCCGAAGTCCGATAGGATCGCCTACACGCGCACCGGCTGCCAGGTGCCGAACGGCGGCGGCACGTGCGTCTACGCGATGAACCCGGACGGATCGGGCCAGGCCGACCTCGGCGCCGAGGACCTCGTGCCCGGGTGCCCCGAGAACGCGCCGCGCGACTTCACGACCTCGGCCCGGGGCCCCTCCTGGTCGCCCGACGGCACGAAGATAGCCTTCAGCGGCCCCACGAACTGCCCGCACACCCTAGGGGTGGACATCTGGCTAATGAACGCCGACGGGAGCGGCAAGATGAACCTCGTGGGCGACGAGGGGACGAACGAGGTGCGGCCCGCCTTCTCCCCCGACGGGCAGGAGATCGTCTTCCAGAGCGACCGCGACAGCAACTGGCCCGAGCTCTACACCATGAGCTCCCTCGACGGCTCGGCAATGCGGCGCCTCACCGCGAACAGCACCTGGGACATCGACGCCGACTGGCAGCCGATCCCTGAGTGCACCATAAGCGGCACGGGAACCATCACGGGCACCCCCGGCGACGACGTCATCTGCGGCTCCCCCGGCGCCGACACCATAAACGGCGGAGGCGGCGGCGATATCATCCTCGCGGGCGGCGGCGGCGACGCCCTCGTGGGCGGCCCCGGCAACGACCAGCTCAACGGCGGCCCCGGCGTGGACCTTGCGTCCTACCCGGGCACCACGCCGGTCAGGGCCAGCCTCGCCGCCGGCTTCGCCGCCGTGGGGGCGGGCTCCGCGGACGCCCTCTCGACGGTCGAGAACCTCAACGGTTCGAGCGCCGGCGACACCCTGACCGGCTCCACCCCCGCCGCGAACACCCTCAAAGGACTCGGGGGCAAAGACGTGCTGAGTGTCAGGGACGGCAGGAACAACGACACGGCGGACGGCGGCGCGGGCTCCGACACCTGCCAGAGGGACCGCGGCGACACAACGAAAGGATGCCCATAGGAGCAGCCCGCCTTACCAGAACAGGAGAGCCTAAGGTAGGGGTGGCTAGCCGGCTCCGGTCTCTGTTTGTGTTGGGAACGTCCGACGATAAGCTTATTCGCCCTACTGCGTGGAAGGGTCGTCCTCCGAGCTTCGGGCGTGGATCGTTCTAGGAACTTCGGGCGTAGGAGATCCTCCGAAGTCCGCATGCAGGATCCCGCGTCATTCTGTCTGTCAGGGAGCCCCAGGGCCTCGTCGCGGCCTATCAGCCTGCCCAATCGAAGGCCAGTGAAGTGTTCGACCGGACAGCTTACAAGTCGAATTCTCTAGAGGTGGGACAGGCCCGAGAGGGCGGCGCGTTGCTCCCCGGGCATCCGCTACGCGGGGCTCTCCATCCTGTAAGGAACCATTACGTGCTCGCGGTAGGGGGGACGCGTCTCGAGGCGGTCGTGCCACGCTTCGAGGTTCGGCATCGGGGGGCGGTCTATCTCCAGG
>JAUJMB010000344.1 GCA_030447045.1 Rubrobacteraceae bacterium
CGCCGGACGTCGGACTCGAGCACGTCCGAGAGGTAGACGCGCCCGCCCGGGCCCGAGCCGGGGATGGCCTCTATCTCGAGCCCCCTGTCGGCCGCGGCCCGCCGGGCCGCCGGCGAGGCGCGTACGGCGCGACCGCCGTTGCGTTGCTCGAGACCATCCGGCCTCGTCTCCGCGGCCGGCGGGGCCGTCTCTACCTCGGGCGGGGCGCCCCCGTCGGTGGCACCCTGTTCGCCGGATGTGGGCTTCGTCCATTCCTCGCCGGGGGCGGCGATAAAGGCCAGGGTCGCGCCCACGGGAACGGTCTCGCCCTCCTCGCCGCGCAGCCCGCGGATGATGCCGCCGGCGTTCGCCTCGACCTCGTAGGAGACCTTGTCCGTGTCTATCTCGATGACGGGGTCGCCCTTCTCGACCTCGGCCCCCTCCTCGACCAGCCACCGCAGGATGTTGGCCTCCTCCATGTCCATCCCGAGCTTCGGGACCTTCAGCTCGGCGGCCATCAGGCGTACACCCCGGCGCGGGCGTCCAGGAGGGCGCGCGTGGCCTCGACCACCCTCTCGGGCGTCGGCCTGACGTGCGCCTCCAGGTCGCGGTTGTACGGTATCGGGACGTCCGCGCCGGCGACCCGGGCGGGGGCGCGGTCCAGGGCGTAGAAGCTCGGGCCCTCGACGATGCGCGAGACCACCTCGGCCCCCCAGCCGGCGGTCTTCACATCCTCCTCGACCACGACCAGCTTCCCCGTCTTCTCGACGGAGCGGCGTACCGTGGCGTCATCCATCGGGGAGAGGGTGCGCAGGTCCACGACCTCGGCCTCCACACCCCCGTCCGCGAGCGCCTCGGCGGCCTCCAGGGAGTAGTGGTGCATCAGGCCGGCCGTGACGATGGTCACGTCGCCGCCCTCCCGGCTGACGCGGGCCTCGCCGATGGGGACGCGGTAGGGCTCCTCGGGGACCTCGCCCTTCTTGTTGTAGAGGAGCTTGTGCTCGTAGAACAGGACGGTGTTGTCGTCGTCTATCGCGGAGAGGAGCATGCCCTTCGCGTCGTAGGGGGTCGAGGGCATGACGACCTTCAGGCCGGGGACGTGGACGAACCAGGCCTCCAGGGACTGGGAGTGCTGGGCGGCCGCGCCGGTTCCCGCGCCGCCCGGGGTTCGGACGACCATCGGGACCCGGCCCTCGCCGCCGAACATGTACCGGATCTTGGCCGCCTGGTTGACGAGCTGGTCCATGCAGTGGGTTATAAAGTCCGAGAACTGCAGCTCGGCTATCGGGCGCATCCCCATGAGCGCCGCCCCCGTGCACAGCCCGACGTAGCCGGCCTCGGAGATGGGGGTGTCGACGACGCGCTCCTCGCCGAACTCCTCGACCATGCCCCGGCTCACGCCGAACGCGCCGCCGTAGACGCCGACGTCCTCGCCCATGAGGAAGACCTCCGGGTTCTCGCGCATGGCACCAACCATCGCCTCGCGGAGGGCCTCGCGGTACGTCGTCTCTTCCCTAGGCATAAACGTCCTCCAGCGCCGATTCGGGCTCGGGGTCGGGGTCGCGCGAGGCCTTGTCGAAAGCCTCCTCTATGCGCTCCTTCGCCTGCTCTTCCAGGGTCCGCCACTCGCCCTCCTGCAGGACGCCCTCTCCTTCCAGAACGGCGGCGAAGCGTTCGATCGGGTCGCGTTTGCGCCACGTCGAGATCTCCTCGCGGGTGCGGTAGAGGTTCGCGTCGCTCTTGGAGTGGCCGAGGTAGCGGTAGGTGATCGCCTCCAGCAGCGTCGGCCCCTCCCCCGCGCGCGCCCGTTCGAGGGCCGTGGCGGTGGCCTCGCGGACCTCGTCGAGGTCGGAGCCCGAGACCGTTACGCCCGGCATCCCGTAGGCGGCGGCGCGGTCGGAGATGTTCTCGACGGCCGTGGCCTTCTTGACGCTCATGGACATGCCGTACTGGTTGTTCTCGCAGAGAAAGACCACGGGCAGCTTCCAGATGGCCGCCATGTTCAGCGACTCGTGGAAGATGCCCTCGTTCGCCGCGCCCTCGCCGAAAAAGCAGATCGCCGCGTGGTCCTGGCCGCGTCTCTTGAAGGCCCAGGCCGCGCCGCAGACGATGCCCATGCTCCCGCCGACGATGCCGTTGGCGCCGAGCATCCCGGCCCCGACGTCGGCTATGTGCATGGAGCCGCCCTTGCCGTGGCAGTA
>JAUJMB010000345.1 GCA_030447045.1 Rubrobacteraceae bacterium
TCGTCGCTGACCAGGACACCCCCTACGACACCGTCAGCATGGTCGGCGCCTCCGCCGCGCTCGCCCTCTCGGACCTGCCGTTCGACGGCCCGATCGGCGCCGTGCGCGTCGGCCGCTCGCTCGACGGCGACTTTATCCTCAACCCGACGTACTCCCAGATAGAGGAGAGCGACCTCGACCTCGTCGTGGCCGGCACCAAGGAGGCCATCACGATGGTCGAGGCCGGCGCCAACGAGGTGCCCGAGGACGTCATGGTCGAGGCGTTGCAGCTCGCCCAGGAGACCGTCATGGCGCAGGCCGCGGCCATCGACGCCTGGGCCTCCGAGCACGGCAAGCCCAAGCAGGAGATCCTGGAGCCCGAGCAGAACCCGTTCTTCGCCGACCT
Organism: Rubrobacteraceae bacterium; assembly: GCA_030447045.1. Next base: position 386 of record JAUJMB010000345.1, read on the forward strand.
GCGCGAGAAGTACTTTGACCGGGTCAAGGACGGCCTCGTCCAGACCGACCGCCGGGTCCGCCGCGAGGCGCTCTCCGCGCTTACCGACGAGCTCGTCGGGGGCCGCGAAGAGGAGGAAGTGCCCTTCATCAAGGACGCGCTCTACGCGCTCGAGAAGGAGGCTTTCCGGGCGCTCTACCTCCAGGACCGCAAGCGGACGGACCTCAGGGCGTTCGACGAGATGCGGCCGAACACCGCAGAGGTCTCCGTGCTCCCGCGCGTACACGGCACCGGCCTGTACACCCGCGGCGAGACGCAGGTGTTGAGCTCGCTGGCGCTGGCGGACCTCGGCCTCTCCCAGCGGCTCGACACCATCGAGCCCCAGACGGGCAAGCGCTACATGCACCACTACAACTTCCCGCCGTACTCCACGGGCGAGACCGGCCGCATCGGCAGCCCGCGGCGGCGCGAGATCGGGCACGGGGCGCTCGCCGAGCGCGCCCTGCTCCCGGTCGTACCTTCCGAGGAGGAGTTCCCCTACGCCCTGCGAATCATCTCCGAGGTCCTGGAGTCCAACGGCTCCTCCTCGATGGCGAGCGTGTGCGGCTCGACGCTCGCGCTCATGGACGGCGGCGTGCCGATCAAGGCTCCCGTGGCCGGCGTGGCGATGGGCCTCGTCAAGGAGGGCGAGGACTACGTCATCATGACCGACATCCAGGGTCTCGAGGACCACATGGGCGACATGGACTTCAAGGTCGCCGGCACCAGGGACGGCATCACGGCGCTGCAGATGGACATGAAGATCACGGGTGTATCCGCCCAGCTCCTGCAGGAGGCCCTAGGCCAGGCCAAGGAAGGCCGCCTGCAGATCCTCGAGATCATGCGCGGCGCCATCGCCGAGCCTAGGGCGGAGGTCTCCGAGTTCGCCCCGAGGGTCGAGGTGCTGCGCATCCCGAAGGAGAAGATCGGGATGCTCATAGGCCCGGGCGGCAAGACCATCAACGCCCTGCAGGACCAGTTCGGCGTCAACATCTCCGTCGAGGACGACGGCATGGTCCACGTCGCCGGCGACGGCGCGGTCGCCAAGGAGGCCGCGGGCGCCATCAAGGGGATGATGAAGGACGTCGAGGCCGGCGACATCTACAACGGCAAGGTCGTAAAGACCACGAACTTCGGCGCCTTCGTCGAGCTCACCCCCGGCCGCGACGGGCTCGTGCACATCTCCAGGCTCGCCCCGGGCAAGGGGCGGGTCGAGCGGGTCGAGGACGTCGTCACCGAGGGCGACCGGGTGAAGGTGCGGGTTCTCGAGATAGACAAGCAGAACCGCATCTCGCTAGAGAAGCTGGAGGACTAGTGGCGGACAACAACGTCAGGAGGCGCGAGCTTCCGGGGGGACTCAGGGTCTTCTCCGAGCCCCTCTCGGAGGCGACGAGCGTCTCCCTTGGTGTCTGGATCCGGGCCGGCTCCCGCGACGAGCGGGACGAGGTGGCCGGCATCACCCACCTCATGGAACACATGCTCTTCAAGGGCACCCCGGACCTCGACGCTTTAGGCATCGCCCAGGCCTTCGAGGGCATCGGCGCCCAGGAGAACGCGGCGACGGGCGAGGAGTACACCGTGCTCTACGCCCGCTTCCTGCCCGAGCACCTCGAAAAGGCGCTCGACGTGATGGGCGACATGGTCCTCAGGCCGACCTTTGCGGACCTCGAGCGGGAGCGCGAGGTCATCGTCGAGGAGATCAAGATGTACGAGGACCGGCCGGACCAGATGGCCGACGAGTACCTCTCCGGCCTGATCTTCCACGGCGACCCGCTCG
>JAUJMB010000346.1 GCA_030447045.1 Rubrobacteraceae bacterium
TTGAGGTGGGCCCCCGAGACGTGCCCCAGCGCGGCCACCAGGGCGACGAGCACGAGGCCGAAGGCCAGCGGTATGGCGAGCGAGTCGTATGACAGGTTCGTTATCGGTCGGTCCAGGACGGCCGCGACGACCACGGCGGTGCCGGTGTAGACGAGGATGAAGGTACCTATAAGCTCCGCCACCGCCGCGGGCAACACGTTCGAGCTGATCTGGCTCCCGTACAGCCCGGTGCCGGACCCCGAGCGCCCGCTCGTGCCCCTCCTGCGGACCCCGCCCCGCCCCGACGACCCGGAGGAGCGCCCCGGGGTCGGGCCACTCCCGCGCTCGCCCGCGAACGGCTCGTCGAGCAGGCCCTCGTCGCGGTCGTATCCGCGATCGTAGCCGCGGTCGCCAGCCCCGCGCCGGGGAAGGTCCCAGTTCAGGTCGTCTTCCCTTCCGCCCCTGTCCGACATGCCTGTCTCCCCTCGTTGGCCCGGAGGCCCTGCCGTTACGCGACGCGCTGCTTTCGGCCTACCTACCCGCTTTGCCGTATTTGTATGTGTAGGCCACGTCCCGCCTCTCCCGCGGTGCGTATGTAGTATGGAGGTAGAAGACCACGAGAGGAGATCTGTCTTTGAACGGCATGGTGTGGGTGCGCATCCTGGTTGGGGCCCTGTGGCTGAACGGCGGCGTCGAGAAGCTGCTCAACCCGAGCTTTCCCCGGCAGTTCGCCGATACACTCGAGGTGGGGGGCTTCGTCTCGCAGGCGCCCCCGTTCTTCCGGGGCTTCATGCAGAGCACCGTGGTGCCGAACGCCGAGCTCTTCGCCCAGCTGGTAAGGGCCGGGGAGCTGACGGTCGGCGTCGCGCTCATCCTCGGGTTCCTGACCAACCTGGCGGCGGTCGGCAGCGTCGCACTAAGCATCCCCATCCTGCTCTCCGCGGGCGGCGTGCGGCTCGGGACGGGGCTCGGCGCCCCTGAGTTCATCACCATCAACGTGCTGGTCGCCCTGATCTCGCTGGTCATCCTGTTCAGCCCCGCGGCCAAGGAGGTCTCCCTCGACTCCGGCCTCGCCCGCCGCAGCCCCGGCCTCTCCCCCGTCCTCACCAACCGCCGGCGGAGAGCCTGAGGGCTTGCGCCTCTCTCGTCACGGGATCTGTTTTCGGACCATCCCCCGACGCTACAGCCCGCCCCTAGCCCAACCTCGCCCGCGCGGTCGCCCCTTTTTTCACGCGTCCGCCGCACGAGGAGGTCCCCGACGTGAGAGGTCCCCGACGTGAGATTTCCACCGTCCGTTCCAGAAGAGTTCGCCCGCACCCAGGTCTCGCTGCGCGGGGAGGCCGGACTCGCCTGGCTGAACCGCCTGCCAGACCTGACGGACGAGATCGCCCACCGCTGGTCCCTGAGGGTGGGAAGCCCCTTCGCGAACCTCTCGTACAACTGGGTGGTGCCGGCCCTCCGCGAAGACGGCGCATCGGCCGTCCTCAAGCTGTCCTTTCCGAAGGACAAAGAGTTCGGGACGGAGGCCGCGGCGCTGGCGGCCTTCGGCGGGCGGGGCATCTGCCGCCTGCTGGAGCTCGACCTCGACCGGGGAGCGATGCTGCTGGAGCGCCTGCAACCGGGCACCCCGCTAGCCGCCGTCAGAGACGACGAAGAGGCGACCGTGGCGGCCGCCGGCGTGATAGAGAACCTGTGGCGCCCCGCGCCCCCGGAGCACGCGTTTCCTACGGTCTCAGGCTGGTCGAGGGGCTTCGAGCGTTTGAGGCGGCGCTTCGGCGGCGGGACGGGGCCCATGCCGGAGAAGCTCGTCGGGGAGGCCGAAGCGCTCTTCGTGGAGCTCCTCGCCTCTGAGGGGGAGCCCCTGCTGCTGCACGGCGACCTCCACCATGGGAACATCCTCTCGGCCGGGCGAGCGCCCTGGCTCGCCGTAGACCCCAAGGGCGTCGTCGGCGAGGCAGCCTACGAGGCCGCCGCCCTGCTGCACAACCCGGTCGAGGCGCTGGACGGGCCGGACCCCCGAGGACTCCTCGAACGGCGGCTCGACGTTCTCTCGGGAGAGCTTGGGCTGGATCGCGCCCGCATACGCGCCTGGGGCCTCGCCCAGGCGGTACTCGCCGCCTACTGGGGCCTCGAAGACGGCGGTCGGGTATGGGACGAGGCGCTCGTCTTCGCCCGGCTGCTGGCGGAGATCCGGGACTAAG
>JAUJMB010000347.1 GCA_030447045.1 Rubrobacteraceae bacterium
CCTTCCCGGAGGAGGACATAAGCGATCGTCCCCTCCCCGAAGAGAGCGTGCCCGGCCTCCTCGAGCTGCTGACCGGCGACAGGCCAAGCGGACGCTACGCGGCCAGGGACCTCACGACAGCGGAGGAGCCCGCGGCGGGCGTTCGCGAGCTGCGGGTGGCGCTCACGGTGGACGACTTCGACGGGGCCGCAACGCTCTACAGGGACGGGCTGGGCCTGCCCGTCGCCGAGGAATGGGACAGGCCGGACGGCCGCGGGCTCATCCTCTCGGCGGGTCCCTCCACGATCGAGATCCTGGACCGCCCCCAAGCCGCCTTTATAGACGAGGTGGAGGCCGGCGAGCGCGTCTCCGGCCCGGTGCGGCTGGCCTTCGAGGTCCCAGACATCGAGGCTTCGGCCGCGTCCCTGAGGGAGAAGGGCGCGGAGGCCGTCGGCGAACCGGTCCGTACCCCGTGGGGCGACTTCAACCGGCGCCTGCGGTCCCCCGAGGGCCTCCAGCTCACGCTGTTCGAATCCTCGGAGGAGAGGGCGGCCAGCGAGGAGGTCGAGCCGGTTGTTTAGCGAGGGCCTGGCCGAGATCGTCCTGGTGGTGGACGACGTGGAGAGGTCCGCGCGCTTCTACGGCGAGGTCGTCGGCCTGACGCCCGAGACGCCGCCCGGGGACGGCTGGGCCTGGTTCTGGGCGGGCGAGCCGGGCCGGACGCAGCGCGTGGCCCTCCGCAAGGGCCCCCTCCTCTTCGAGGAGCACTCGCCGCTTCCCGAAGGCAGACGCTGGGGAAGGGTGCACTACGCCTTCGTCGTCCCCCACGAGAGATTGAAAGCGGCCGTCGAGCACGTCCGCGGCAACGGCGTCGAGGTCCACGGCCCCACGTATTTCGACTGGATGCGGGCCACCTCCTACTACTTCTACGACCCCGACGGGAACCTTCTGGAGTTCTGGTCGCCGGAACCCGGGAAGACCACAAAGGAGACCGCTTGAAAGCCTTGCAACCGCTACCGGACTACGCGCACGATGGCCTTGACTTCGAGCTCCCCCCCGAGCTCGAAGCCGGCGAGCCGCCCGAGGCCCGCGGCCTGGGCAGGGACGGGGTCCGGCTGCTGGCCTCGTACCGGGAGGACGACCGGGTGGTCCACGCCGGCTTCGGGGATCTCCCCGACCTACTCGAGCCCGGCGACCTGCTCGTGGTCAACACCAGCGGCACCATGAACGCCGCCCTGCCGGCCACCCGCCCGGACGGCTCCACCCTCACCCTGCACCTCTCCACCCAACTCCCGGCGGACCTGTGGACCGTCGAGCTGCGGACGGAGAACCTTGAACCTCTCTTCGACGGTGAGCCGGGAGAGGTGCTCGGGCTGCCAGGGGGCGCGCGGGCCTCCCTCCACACCCCCCTTCTGGCGAAAAACCGTGGAGATGCCGGGGGGAGGGACCGGCTCTGGATCTCGACCCTCGACCTTCCGTTTAGCTTGAACGAGTATCTGGATGCGTACGGGGCCCCGATCCGGTACCGCTACGTCCGCGAGGCCTGGCCATCCGACTACTACCAGACCGTCTACGCGACGGAGAAGGGGAGCGCCGAGATGCCCTCGGCCGGGCGGGCGTTCACGCCGGAGCTCATCACGCGGCTCGTGGCCGGGGGCGTGCAGGTCGCACCCCTGATCCTGCACACCGGCGTCGCCAGCCTCGAGGAGGACGAGCCGCCCTACGAGGAGTTCTACAGGGTCCCCGCCGCCACGGCCCGGCTCGTCAACGTGGCGCGAGGCTCGGGCCGGAGGGTCGTGGCCGTCGGGACCACCGTCGTGCGGGCCCTGGAGACCGTGACCGGCCCGGACGGCGCGACGCATCCCGGGGAGGGCTGGACGGACCGGATCGTCACGCCCGAACGCGGCGTCCGGTCCGTGAGCGCCATGCTCACCGGCCTGCACGAGCCCCGCTCCACCCACCTCTGGATGCTAGAGGCGGTGGCGGGCCGCGGGCACCTCGGCATCGCCTACGGGGAGGCCCTCAAAGAGGGCTACCTCTGGCACGAGTTCGGGGACCTGCATCTTATTCTGTAGGTATCAGGCGTCAGGTTTCAGGTTTTGCGAGGCGGAGGGGCTTCGCGGAGATCACGAAGCCCCTCCGCACACATACGATCACTCTGGCGTATCCGGGTTTCGGCGATCCGCCGCGCT
>JAUJMB010000065.1:0-6134 GCA_030447045.1 Rubrobacteraceae bacterium
GCGCCGGCGGGTCGCCTCCGGCACCGAGATGGCGGCCTTGCCGTTCAACACGTAGGAGACCGTCGCCTGGGAGACGCTCGCGAGCCTCGCCACGTCAGCCTGCGTGGGCCTCCTCACCCCCGAAGGCCGCCCACCGTCCGCCTCCCTCAACGACCCACCGCCACCCGGACGCGGAGGGGCAACCGCCGGTGGGAGGGAACCACAGGACCGTAGTGATACGTATCAGTAATGCGTATCAATGTGCCGGATCTCCCAGGTCCTGTCAAGCCGAAATGCGGACGGTGACAGAAGCGGCAGCGACCTTCCCATCCAAGAGACCACGCCGCCACCGAAGCCGGGATCCGCGCGTCAACCCTCCGCCGGCCCGCCGTTGGCGACGCCGCGCTCCAAACCGAAGAGAGACACGGCGGTGGGCGCTTCGGCGGTCGCCGGCATTAAACTTACGGGGCGCCAACGCCCAACGTGAAGCGTACAGGAGGATCTGCATGGCCAGGCAAGAGGAATCGCTCCGCAGTCCCACCCATTCGCCGTCGAGGCTGCCCGATACGCTCCGCCTGGGTGCCGTACACCTGACGGTCACGGACCTCGACCGCTCGGTCGGCTTCTACGAGAACAGCATCGGGCTGCGGTTGCACCGTCGGGAGGAGGGGGTCGCGGCGATGGGTGTGGGCGGCGAGGACCTGCTCGTGCTGTACGAGGAGCCCGGGGCGCAGCGCGCGGGCCGCCACGCGGGCCTCTACCACTACGCGCTGCTGTTCCCCTCCCGCGAGGAGCTGGCGCGTGCGGCGGTGCGGCTCTCGGCCACGAAAACCCCGGTCCAGGGCGCCTCGGACCACGGCACGCACGAGGCGATCTACCTTCCCGACCCCGACGGTAATGGCATCGAGCTGGCCGCCGACCGTCCGCGCGGGCAATGGCCCAGGCCGCTGGACTACGCCGGCGGCCCCCATCCGCTGGACACGGAGGATCTGCTGGCGACGGTGGAAGGAGAGGAAGCGAGGGGCGGGATCGGCCCTGGACTCGTGGTCGGCCACGTGCACCTGCACGTCGGGGACCTGCAGCGCGGCCTCGCCTTCTACCGCGACACTCTGGGCTTCGAGCTGATGACGTTCATGCCGGGCGCCGCCGCGTTCGTGTCGGCCGGCGGCTACCATCACCATCTGGGCTTCAACGTCTGGCGCGGGGAGGGCGTGCCGCCCGTGCCCGAGGGCAGGGTTGGCCTGCGCCACTGGACGGTGGTGCTCCAAAGGCCCGAGGACGTCGCCGCGGTCGGCGGGCGGGTCGGGGCGGCGGGCGTCGCGGCCGAGGAGCGCGAGGGCGGCCTCCTCGTGCGGGACCCGTGGGGGATCGCGGTTCTCTTCGTTACCCCGGAGGTACCTGGGGCGTGAGGCGATGGGTCTGAACCCGCGACACTCGCGGGCGGCGGGCCGGGAGTAGCCAGGCCAACGAGGACCGGGGTCCGCGCCCCGGTGGGCAAAACGTTCCCTGCTACGCGCCTCGGGGCGCCTGCCTGTGCTCGGGGTCCGGCGCGCGGGAGAGCGGCTCCATGGGCAAGCCCACGTAGTTCTCGGCGAGGGATGTTGATGCGGCCCGAGAAGACGTCACGTAGTCGAGCTCGGCGAGCTGCATGCGGTAGCGAAAGTCGTCCTCGTCGTGGAAGCGGTGGAGCATCGAGGTCATCCACCAGGAGAAGCGGCTCGCCTTCCACACGCGCCGCAGGCACGTCGCCGAGTAGGAGTCCAGGCCGTCCGTGCGGCCGGAGGCGTAGAAGTCGGAGAGAGCTTCGGCGAGGACGCGGACGTCGGCGACCGCCAGGTTCATGCCCTTGGCGCCGGTCGGGGGGACGATGTGGGCCGCGTCTCCGGCCAGGAAGAGGCGGCCATGGCGCATCGGCTCGCAGACAAAGGAGCGCATCTGGACGATGCTCTTCTGGAAGATCCTGCCCTCCGTGAGCGTCCAGCCGTCCCCGGTGTCGAGGCGGGCGTGCATCTCGGACCAGATGCGGTCGTCCGACCAGTTCTCGACCGAGTCGTTCGGGTCGCACTGGAAGTAGAGGCGCTGTATCTCCGGGGAGCGGGTGCTTACGAGGGCGAAGCCGCGCTCGTGGAGGCAGTAGATCAGCTCCTCCGTGGCCGGCGGCCCCTCGACGAGGATGCCGAACCAGCCGAACGGGTAGGCCCTGGTGTGCTCCTCGCGGGCGCCTTCGGGGACGAAACGCCGGGACGGGCCGAAGAAGCCGTCGGCCCCCACCACGTAGTCGCAGACGAGCTCGTCCTCCTCGGTGTCGTCGCGGAAGCGTACCTCCCCGGCGGCGGGGTCGAGGCGGGCGCCCGCCTGGAGGCGGACCTTGGGCCTGTCGGTGTCGAGGTCCCGCAGGCCGGTGGTCGCCGTCTCGAACAGGATTCGGCCGCCCGCCTCCAGGCGGGCCGCGTAGAGGTCCTTTACGACCTCCTGCTGGCCGTACACGACGATGCTCTGCCCCGTGAGGTCGGCCAGGTCGATCCGGTGCCCGCGCCTGCCGAAGCGGAGCTCGATCCCCTCGTGGACCGCCCCCTCGCGGTCCATCCTCTCCCCCACGCCCGTCTCGCGCAGCAGCCCGGCGGTGGCGTTCTCCAGCACCCCCGCCCGGACGGTGGTCTCGACCTCCTCGCGGCCCCTGAGCTCGATCACCACGGACTCTATGCCCCGCAGGTGCAGGAGGTGCGAGAGCAAGGTTCCCGCCGGCCCGCCTCCCACGATTCCTACCTGTGTGCGCATCTCCCTCCCCCTCCTCTCTCTGTCCGTACGACTATGGTCCCGCGCATCACGCGTGGCTATTAGGGGGCGTGGAACGTGACGGGGAGGAGACCGGCAGGTGACGGCCTGTTCACCGAGTTTTGGTCGTCAGCGCGACCACGACGTCCGCCGTGCCCATCAGGACGTGCGGCAGCCAGTAGCGGGTGCCGTTCCTCGCGAAGCCGAAGAGCCACGGCGAGAGCGCCATGAAGAGGCCCTTCGCGGCGTCGAGCGCCAGGTGCGCGGGCATGGGCAAAGCCTTCAGCGCGCCGAGCTCGTAGTTGGTGATCAGGCTGTAGCCCAGGCCCGCCGCGCCGTCGAGGCGGGGGACCGTCGCCGCCCACGGGGCGTCTTGCAGACCGAGCAGCCGCGGGAAGGCGAGGTTGACCCCGCTCGCCAGGTAGTCGAGCACCCCGTGTACCCCGGTCGGTATTACCCTTGCGTTCATCCGTCGGTCGCGGGCATCAGCCGAGGGCGGCGACGCCGGCCTCAGCCACCTCTTCGTCCTCGTCCACCGTGCCCCCGCTCACCCCGATTGCGCCGATTACCTCGCCGTCGCGCATCAGGGGGATGCCGCCGGCGAAGATGACGATCCGGCCCCCGTTCGTGGTGTTGATGCCGAAGAGGGGCTGGCCCGGCTGGGCCATCTCGCCGATCTTCCGCGTGGTCAGCCCCCTCCCGGCCGACGTGAAGGCCTTGTCTATGGCGATGTCGGTGCTCGCAACCCAGGCCCCGTCCATCCGGTGGAAGGCCACCAGGTTCCTCCCGGCGTCCATCACGGCTATGTTCATCGGCTGGCCCATCTGTTGGGCCTTCTGCCCCGCGGCAGAGAGGATCCTCTGTGCCTCTTCTAGCGTGATCACCGCGTCTTTCCCTCCCCACGTACGGACACGTCGTCTACCACGATCCTTGAATTACACCGGACCATCATAGCCCATCGCGCCGTTTACCCGCCTGCCCCGGCGAACAACGCCTACCCGCTCGGGTTTCGACGGACCAAAGCCAGCGGCCCGTCAGGAAGCGCTGAGCTAAAAGATACGGCGACCAGGGCGATCGATAGGAGAAACGAGGGTTCAGCCGAGAGCCGGTTTAGCATCCGCTCGGGTGCGCCTCCCTCAGGGGGACCCCAAGCATCCGCTTCCACGGGCTACGGATCGTGGGTAGCATGCCGCCGATGGTATGGAGGAGGCTATCCTGCCTGACGCCTGACCTGGCGGCGCTGTGCACCCTCGGTCGCCGGGACATCTTCCGCGCTCTGGCTGCTCTGGGTGCTCTGCAGGTCCTCTTTGTATTTGTCGACCTGCTGCGTCAGGCGTCGGATGATCAGGTCCGGGGTCAGGCCGAAGATGGCCGCGACGATGAGGAGGCTGGGTCTCTCCTTGAATATGTCGGCGAGCGTCGACGCGCCGGAAGTTTCGTTCAACAGCTGGCTGTCGAGGATGGAGGTGACCAGCACGCCCCCGACGGCGGCCAGGCCCGAGAGCCAGGGGGTGTGTATCAGGCGCGCGGTGGAGAGGCCGAAGTCGTCTACCGCGGTGTTCGCGCTCCACTCGCCCTGCGCCCTGGCGAAGAGCCCGATAATCGCGCCCACGAGGAAGTAGGTGACCACCCAGACGATCATCCTGTTCGGGGTGTTCGCGAAGACGGCGAGCCCCAAGAGGGCGTACGCGGCGATCCCGAGCACCACCGAGGTCTCCGCCAGGCGGTTGCGGGCGTGGACGATGCCCTCCCAGACGTTGTCCCTGAAGTTGTTGATCTCGTACCTGACCTCGCTGAGTATGCCCAGGGCCTTGGCCCGGTCCTCCGCCGTCGCCCGCTCCTTCGGCACTCGGGAGCGTTCCTCGGGCTCCTCGATGTAGCTCAGGCAATTGTCTGTTCCGGAGTCGTCCAATACGTCAACCGCGCACCTCAGCCGCTTGAGCAGGGAGTCCCGGTTCTGCATGGTGGCGTTCGCGAGGCGTGACTCGTCGCGCATCGCGCCCGCGAGCGCCTCTGTGTGGGGCTCGACCTTGATCAGGGCCTCCTCCGCGCGGTGAACGCGGTGCCAGAGCTCGATGTACCCGAGGCCCGTCGTCCACGGCGTACCCCGGCCCCTCAACCCTTCCTCTATTCTTTCGCACTGCTCCCGGGCGTAGGCGTGCGCGTTGAGCCGCACCTGGCGGCGCGCCGCTGGAACGCCGGTCTGGTTCTCTCGCCTCGGATCGAAGTGGTGGACCCGGTGCTGCAGCTGGCTGAGCCTCTCGCGCAGCCCGTTGTAGTTGCGCCGGCTGGCGCTCGCGGCCGTGACGTAGCGTCGATAGAAGCGGGCACTCCACCGCCACACAAAGACCGCAAGCAAGACGCCCACGACAACCGCCAGGTCGCCGGAGAAATCCGCGTACTCTTGGGGAAAGACGTTCTCTAATACCAGCTGCAGCAGCACGGTCGAGGTGAGTGCCGTGAGGGGCAGGACGAACATCGTCGCCCTGCGCGCGGCGATGTTGACGTCGTCCGCGAGCGCCGCGGCGTCTTCGGGCACGCTGGTGGCCTGCGCCCCGGTGTTCCGGACGTCTTGGCCGTTGTGGCTGCGGAGTTGCCCGATCATAAGGTTACCGCCTCTCCCGGGCGTCCATATGGGACGCCCTGCTTATTGCGAGCGCGCCGACAAGCAACGCCCGCCTAGACGCCTACCCCCTCCCACTCCTGGCGGTCCCCCTGACCCGTGCGTCTCCGCACGCGGGGCTCGCGAGGCCCTCCGGCCTCGTCTTCCACCGGTTGCCTCTCCCCCCTCTGGCCTCCGTTCCTCCCGGCGTTCCGCTCGGCGCGGTCCCTATCGCGGTCTTCGCGCGTCCCGGCCGCCCTGCCGAAGCCCTCTTTCAGCTTGTCCTGCCCGTCGAGACCGGCCTTGATGCCGAAGTACGTACCCACCAGGGTGCCTATCACCGTGAAGGACGCGGCCATGGCCCCGAACACGGTCTCGGGGCTCCTATCCTCGATAAGGTAGATCGTCACCGAGTACATGATCGCGACCACCACGATGGCGGCGAGCACGAGGAAGAATCCCCACGGCGTGCCCCGTTGTGCCCCTTCCCCCGCGCCATGCTGCCCTCGCCCGTCGTCCACCGGAAGCTCCTCTCCGTCCGTCTGGCCGGGTCTATCTGCCCCTGGCCCTGGCATTTTCGGTTGCTGCTAGGGCGCCCGGTCTTGCTCGCCCCGAACGTCACCTGCGGAACGTCATCTGCGGTCGTGGTGCTCCTCCACCCTGTCGTTGCGCGTATCCGGTTGCCTGCGGGGCTCCCTCGTCTTGTCCGCGTACCTGCGGATAAGCGCGAAGACCTCCTTGCCGAGTTCTTCGAAATCGGGACCCTCGTCCCCCTCGG
>JAUJMB010000065.1:6234-8123 GCA_030447045.1 Rubrobacteraceae bacterium
CCGCTTCGGTTGTTCGTCGTCCCGGTCGCCGTTGCGCCCTCCCCCCGCCAGCTTCCCGCCGGCGTCTTGCCTGTCGGCCTTCGGGCGCGTGGTGGGCGCCTCCCTTATCTGGCCCTTGTCGTGGTTGATCCAGGCGCTCGGATGGACCATGACCTCGTAGTACCCGCCCGCGTGGGATTCCTCGATGGTGTAGTCGGTGTTCAGCCCGGGCTCGCCGCCGGCGCCGAACTGGAAGCTCTGCAAGACCTTGCCGTCGGGCAGAAGGACCGCGACGTGCCCTTGACCGGCGAGCGAGTTGTTGCGGTAGGTGCGCCCGACCAGCACGCCGCTGCCGGTCTCCCTCGCCCACTTCTTCGCCGTGGCGAGGTTGAACGGGACGTCCACGCCGCTGAAGAACCCCGGCCCCAGCCCGCCGAACGCCGAGGTGTAGAAGTAGGCGGCGATGCCGCCGTTGTAGCGGGCGTTGCCCCTCGTCGGAACCCTCTTGCCCGCGGCGCGCCTGATGATGTTGGGGACGCCGGCGCAGAATATCCTCTTGCCCTCTAGCTCACCCGCCGGCGGTAGCGCCCTGTCAGCCGCGTAGGCGCCCTCCCCGTCGGGCACGTCCCCGCTGGCCCACACCCAGTACTTCATGCGGTTGTTTAGCTGCATGATGTACTTGTAGCCCGCGGCGAATTTCGTCCCGTCGACGACCCCGTGCGTCAGCACCCTCCTGCCGCCTCCGCCGTTTCTCCCGTCTCCCACCTTCTCCGTCCCTTCGTCTTCTGCGGTATCGGGCACCCGGGACCCGGCAAGCGCGAGGAGTTGGCTCTGGGTACCCCTGTAGGCGTTCACGTCGATGTTCATGCCCGCCACGGTGCCGGTCGAGGTGAACTGCCAGAACCACGGCTCGACGCCCCCCCAGGGCTTGCCCCAACCCCACGGGAGCCCGGCGTCTTGGAAGTACTCCTCGCTTTTGGCGTAGAACTGTTTCGGCCTGACCGGGTCCATGTGCAGGTAGTAGGCGTCCCAGGCCACGTCCGCGCCGTACCGGTCGAAATCTCCGGAGGAGTCGCCGCCGTTCCAGAAGCTCCTCGCCGAGTAGACGACCAGGGGATGATCCCCGACCCTACGCTTGACCTCGGCTATAAAACCCTCGAGTTGCTCGTTGCCGGGCGTCAGCGCCGGGTTCGGGTGGTGCTCGAAGTCCACCATCAGGATCTTGTCCTCCGGCCCACCGACGGCTTCGATGGTGCGGAGGAAGTGGTCCGCCTGCGCCTTGGCCGGCGTGCTCAGGAGAAAGTGGTAGGCGCCCATGACGAACCCTTCGGACTCGGCCCTGCGGAAGAACTCCTTGAACCCGGACGGGACGTACCCGTCGCCGTCCCGGTAGGGGCCCTCCGTGGCCTTGACCACGCAGAACTCGTACCCCTCCGCCCTGGCCCGCTCGAAGTTCAGTCCGCGCTGGTACTCCGAATGAACGTCGATCCCGAACAGGGGCTTGTCTATGCTCATCGTCTCTCCTACCCGTCGCGGCCACAAGCCGGTCCTGTGCCAGAGGCGATCGCGCCAGACGCGGTCGCCGTTCTCGCGGCATATGACAGCAGAGGGCGATGAATTTCGAATGAATTCACGATGAGCCGAAGACGCAAACAGAGATTCGGTGGGAACCTAGCACCAAACGCTCCGGGCGAGCGGAGCGCGGTGACGCGGCCCCTGTACCCTACCGACGCCTCGACGTTGACGACAGGCCGCCTCGAGCCACTTGCGAGGCCTGGAGCGTGGCCTTCGGTCGCCTATCTGTACGTTCCTAGACCCGACCCCTCGAGTATCGCCTCGACCTCCTCGCGCGCCCCGTCGCCGAGGGTAACGGCGGGCCCGCGAACGGTCGGCGATATCGGCACGCCGAG
>JAUJMB010000348.1 GCA_030447045.1 Rubrobacteraceae bacterium
TCTCCTCCCCGCTCTCGGCGTCGAGGTTCGCCGAGTAGACGAGCCAGCGCCCGTTCGGGTGCAACCGCCCGCCGCGCAGGTAGTAGTTCGGGTTCGGCCCCGTCAACGGCTCCATAACGCCGGGTTCGTCCAGCCGTACCCGGTAGAGCCGCGCCCGCTCGTCCCCGTCCGTGTCCTGCATGACCAGCACGGATTCGCCGTCCGGCGCCCACGACGCCACCATCGTGTCGCCCTCCGCCGTCTCCGTGAGACGGACCGGCGGCGAGGACCCGTCCGTCGGGGCGGCGAACACGTCCGCCGCCGGCCCGAGCCGCGACCAGCTCCACGCTATCCACCCCCCGTCGGGTGAGACCTCCGGTCCGGAGAGCACCGGCACGGAGAGCAAGGCTTCCAGGTAACGATCGACGTCCATGATTCCCTCCGACAACCCTCGACTTTCGCGGACATCGCCCATGCTATCATTAGCGATATCACTAATGGCATCAGATCTGGAGCGGACGATGGAAGAGAAGGTTCGTACGACCGTGGCGTTGCCGAGGGGTTTGTTGGAGGACGTGGATCGGGCGGTCCGCGAGGGCAGGGCTCGCAGCCGCAACGAACTACTTAGCGCCGCCCTTCGGCATGAGATCTCCGCGATGGAGCGGGCCCGCATCGACGAGGCTTTTGGGCTGATGGCCGGGGACCCGGCTTACAGGGACGAGGCCGAGAAGGTTGCCGAAGAGTTTGACGTCGCCTCCTGGGAAGCGCTTCGGTCCGTGGAGGATTAAGGAGTGCCGGTCAGGCGCGGCGAAGTCTACGACGCTGCTCTGGATCCCACGCGGGACACCGAGCAGGCCGGGACCCGTCCGGTCATCGTCGTGAGCCGGGACGCCATCAACGCGGCGAGCAAGGTGGTGATCGCGGTCCCATGCACCACTTTCCGGGAGGGCCGTCGCATCTACCCGAGCCAGGTGCTCTTGCGGCCGCCCGAAGGCGGTTTGGGAGCAGATTCCGTCGCGCTGGGCGAGCAAGTACGGGCTATATCCAGGAGGCGCCTGGGCCGCAGGCGAGGCTCGCTCTCGCGGGAGGCCGCGTCGAGGTTGGACCGGGCGTTGCTGATCGCCCTCGACCTCGAGACCTAGAACGTCGGCGGGGTGTTGACGTAGACGGCCTCGACGGGCTCCCCGTCGGCCCACCAGCGGTGGGGGGTGGTGGAGGGGAAGTAGAGCGTGTCGCCGGGGGCGAGCCGGAACTGCCCCTGGTCCTTGAGCTCGACGAGGAGGTGGCCGGAGATCACGTAGATAAACTCCTCGCCCGTGTGCGAGTAGAAGCCCTCGCTCCCAGCACCTGGCGGGACCCGGATGTACGAGGGGTCCATGACCTTCTCGCCCGAGGCCATCTCCTCGAAGCACACGCCGTTGTCCCACCGCATCTTCGGCCGGTCGCCGGCGCGCACGAGCGGCGACGCCTGCTCCAGGTCGGCCCCGAAGAGCTCGCGCATGGTAACCCCGTAGGCCCCGGCCAGGCTCCGCAGCGAGGCCACCGACGCCCCCGACCCGCCGCGCTCGAGCGCCGAGATAAAGCTTATGGAGAGGCCGGTAGCCTCCGAGACCTCCTTGAGCGTCTTGTGCGCCTTGACCCGCAGCCGCCGCAGCCGCTCGCCCGGGGCCCCCGCAGGCTCCCCGGGCGAAACCGCGCTCGCCGACCCGTTCTCCGGCGCGTCGCCGAGCTGCTTGCGGATCGCGGCGAAGTTCAACCCCTCGACCTTCCTCAGGTGCTTGATCTCGCGCAGCCGCCTCACGTCGGGCTCCGCGTAGACCCGGTACCCCCGGTCCGTCCTCCGCGGCCTGACCAGCCGCTCCCTCTCCCACAGCCGCAGGGTCTGCGGAGCCAACCCTACCGCCTGCGAAACCTCCCCGATGGAGAACCCAACCGAGTTGCCGTTTGCCGCCAATCCGCCTCCCGTCGAAACCCGCGTCGTCCCGGTATCGTTGCATAATTATGGTAATCGTCCCCCCACAAAAGCAAGCCGCCCTGTGTGCGCCGTGGTACACGCTAACAGCAACATTGCATGTTTATAGTAACGTTGTTATAAGGTAGAAGAGTCGAGAGTCACCCGGAGGAAAGGATTCGCCATGGCGACGGTGGTGGGGGTACCCAAGGAGATCAAGGACCTGGAAGGCCG
>JAUJMB010000349.1 GCA_030447045.1 Rubrobacteraceae bacterium
GCTACGAGGCTCACGGGGGCCGGGGTTACTCCGTGTTTCGGGGGTTCTTGGAGAGGGGGAGGAGGAGGGAGAAGTTGCTGCCGACTTCGGGGCGGCTGCTGACCCGGATCTCGCCGCCCATATGGTCCGTTATCTCCTTGGCGAGCGCGAGGCCGAGGCCGGTTCCGTCCGCCCTGGAGGAGCCTTCGGCGCGGTAGAAGCGGTCGAAGATGTGCGGGATCTCGCCGGGCGGGATGCCGCACCCGCGGTCGGTGACGCCGACGACGGCGTGCCCGTTCTCGCGGGAGAGCTCCAGGGAGATCGGGGACCCCTCCTCCGAGTACTTGATGGCGTTATCCACCAATATGGTGAGCGTCCTGTGGAGCTGGTTCGGGTCGGCCTCGACCGGTGGCACGTTCTCCTCGGCCTTGATGTCGAGCGGGCGCCCCGTGAAGCCGAACTCGCGGCGCAGGTCGTAGAGCAGACCCTCGAGGTCCACCTCCTCGGAGCGGAAGGTCACGGCGTTCGCGTCCAGGCGCGAGAGGTCGAGGAGGGTCTGGGCCAGGCCCTTCAGGCGCTCGGTCTGGCCGCGCATCTCGTCGAGGAACTTGGCCCGGTACTCCTCGTCCTCCTCGTCCTCGAGCATCTCGAGGTAGCCCGAGAGGGCGGCGATGGGGGTCTTGAGCTCGTGGGAGGCGTTGGCGATAAATTCGGCCTTGGCGCGCTGGACCCGGCGCTCCTCGGTGACGTCCCGCAGGATGGCGAGGGCGCCGTCCTCCAAAGGTGCGGCCCGGATCTCGATGATGCGGTCCCCGGCCTCGGCGTCGGGCTCGTTGACCGGGCCCGAGTAGCGGGTCTTGGCGAGGACCTCCTGCAGGCGGACGTGGAACTCGTGGGGGGTGGACTCCAGAAGCCTTATGGCGCGGGGGTTCTGGAAGGTGGTTTCGAGGTTCCGGTCCACGCCGACGACCGCGTCCGTCATGCCGTCGAGGATGGCCTTGCCGCGCTCCTTCTCCTGCTCGATCTGGCCGAAGGCGTCCTTCACGGAGGCGGCCATCGCGTTGAAAGAGGCGGCCAGGGAGCCGAGCTCGTCCCCGACGTGGGTGTTTATGCGCTCGTCGAAGTTGCCCCAGGAGAGCCTCTCGGCCGCGACGTTCAGGCGGTCCACCCGGCGCGAGATCAGGACCGCCGCGAAGTACCCCGCGAAACCCGCGATAAGCAGCGCCAGGCCCCCGGCGAGCAGCGCCAGGCCCTCGATCCTGTTCAACGTCTCCTCGACGTTCTCCACGTCGCTCTCCGTGTAGAACTTGTTGAAGACGATCGCGGTGTTCTCTATCTGCCGGCCCTCGGCGTCCCTCACGCCGTTGATAGGGACGGCGTAGGTGGCTTGTCGCTGGCCCGCGTGCGGACCGTTCTGGACCGGCACGACGTTCCACCTCGGCTCCCCGGCTGCCCCGGCCTCCAGGGCGTTCTTGACCACGCCGACCAGCGGCTCGACGTTACCGTCGCCCTGCACGATGAAGAGCTTGCCCTCTCCCTTCAACCGGACTATCCCCCACTGCAGGTTGTTGATCTCCGCGAAGTTCTGCATGTCCTGGATGGTGGGCTGGTAGTTGCTGCGGCGCATCTGCGCGTCCCACTGCTCGGCCACCTGCCTGAAGGTCGCGTCGCTCGCGCGTCTGAGGGAATCCTCCAGGATCGGGCGCACGATGCCGTAGGCGGTGGCCGCGGCGATAGCGGTGACGAGCACGAAAAGGACGGTGAGCCACACCCTGATGCTCAGGCGGGGCCTCAGACCCTCCAGGACCTCCAGGGAAGGCAGCCCCGGGCTCTTGCGTTGGGGGTTTCGGTCCGGCTTCTCTTTAGCGGAAAACATATCCGACACCACGCGCGGTGTGGATAAACTCGGGGTTACGGGGGTCGCGTTCGATCTTCTCGCGTAGGTGGCGGATGTGGACGTCGACGGTCCGCTCGTCGCGGAACTCGTCGCCCCAGACCCGCCTGAGCAGCGCGCTGCGCGAGAAGACCCGGCCGGGGCTCGACGCCAGCGTAACCAGGAGCTCGAACTCCGTGTAGGTAAGGTCCACCTCGCCGCCCTCCACGGAGACCCGGCGGCTCGGCAGGTTGATCCGCAGCCTGTCGTAGACGAGCTCGTCGGGGCGCTGGCCCGCGGGGACCGCCGCCC
>JAUJMB010000350.1 GCA_030447045.1 Rubrobacteraceae bacterium
GGTCCGGCGCCGAGCGCCCGCCTGAGGGGTTTCTAAAAAGCCCACCTTAGCCCGAGAACCTCACCCCGAACAGCCTCGCCCCCTCCCTCTCGTGGTGTGCCGGCGGACCGCCGACCACCCTTATGCCGGGGTGGAGGCTCTCGAACGTTAGGACCCAGCCTCGGCCCGGAACCTCAGGAGGTGACCGTACCCGCAATGGCACGGGCCCGGATCGATGCTACCGGGTATGACCCCCGACAGTTCCACCGAGGCGTCTGGTTGCATAGTGCGCCGGAGTTGCGGCTCTCAGCTCACGCCAACGAACTCGGGAAGGGGGGCGGACGGGTTGCCTGCCCGTACCGCTGGCCTGAGAGACGGCCTCACCCGCGCGGCAAGCGTAGGGTGAATACCGCCCCGCCTCCCTCGCTGTTCGCGGCCACGAGGTCGCCGCCTTGGGCGTGCGCGAGGTCGCGCGCGATGGCCAGCCCGAGGCCCGTGCCTCCGCCGCCTCGGGTGCGGGCGGCCTCGGCCCTGTAGAACCGGTCGAAGACACGGGGTAGCTGCGCCGGCGCGATGCCCGGGCCGGTATCCGCCACGCTGGTCTCTGTCCGGCCGTCTCGCAACCGGCCCTCCACGACGATGCGCCCCCCGGCGGGCGTGTACCGCACGGCGTTGTCGATAAGCACGGCGAGTATCTGTGCCGTTCTCATCGGGTCTCCGCGGGCCGGGAGCTCGTCGGGGGTGCGCACGTCGAGCCGGATGCCCTTGCCGGCCGCGTTCACTCCGAAGCGTTCGGCTTCCTCCCGCAGGACGGTTGCCAGATCAAAAGGCTTGTCCGAGACCTCGAGCTTGCCGGCGTCGAGGCGGGCGACGAGGAGCAGGTCGGAGAGGATCGAGCCCATCCGCTCGGTCTCGCGCAGCGCGTGCTCCATCAGCTTGCGGTCCGCCTCGGTCAGGTCGCCGCGCAGGAGCGCCACCTCCGCGTCTGCCTGGATCAGGGTTATGGGCGTCTTTAGCTCGTGGGAGGCGTCGGCGACGAAGGCCCGCTGCCTCTCGAAGGACTCGCGCGCCGGACGCATGGCCCGACCGGCCATAAACATGCCGCCGAGGATGGCCGTCCCCAGACCTCCAAGCACCAAGGGGAGCAGGACCAGGACGAGCCTGCCGACCGTCTGCCGCACGCCGTCCAGGGAACGCGCGTACTGGATAACCCCTACGACCTCGCCCGATTCCTCGCGCATGGGCATGCTCACGACGCGGGCGCCGCCCTGCGGGCCCCGGATCGTCGCGGAGACAACGTCGCCGTCTTCCAAGGCCTCTTCGGCGTGTTCTCGGGAAGGGAGGCCCAAGGTTCCCAGGGCCGCTGCGGTCGGGTCCCTGCTGGTGACGTGGCCGTCCGGGTCGAGCGCGACCCAGCTAAACTCGGCCGAGCCCTCGGCCAGGATCTCTCTGTCGTCACCGTCCAACAGGTTCTTTGCCTGATCCTTGGCCTCTTGCTCGAGCAGGACGTCCTGCTGGTTGGTCAACTCTCGCGAGAAGCCGAACACGGCCGCCGCCGACAGAAAGAGGAGGATGACGGCGAAGATGCCGGCGTACCCGAGCGTCAGGCGCCAGCGCATCCTCTCTAGCATCAGGCCTCCGGACCGGGTTCGAGAGACTCGGGCTTGGGGTCCAAGGTGTATCCGGTGCCGTGGACCGTGCGTATGCGCGAGGGTTCGCCCTCGCGGTCGAGCTTCTTTCGTAGGTAGTGGACGTAGAGGTCGACCGCGTTGGTGTAGGCGCCGGTGGTCCCGCCCCACACGGTATCCAGCAGCACCGAGCGGGTGAAGACCTGCCCCGGGCGCTGCATCAGGGTGGCGAGCAGCGCGAACTCCTTGGCCGTCAGGTCGATGCGCTCCCCGGCGCGCCGGACCTCGTGGCGCCCGGGGTCGAGCACGACGTCGCCGGCCGTGAGAACCGTATCTTCGCCCCCCTTCTCGGGCGGCCTCCTGGCCAGCGCCCGCACGCGGGCCAGCAGTTCCGGGAAGGCGAAGGGCTTCGGGAGGTAGTCGTCGGCCCCGGCATCGAGCCCTTCCACGCGGTCCTCTATCTGGGAGCGGGCCGTGAGCATGAGGACGGGGACGCCGACGTCGGCCGCCCTGAGCCTCTTGACGACCTGGACCCCGTCGAGGTCCGGCAGCATCCA
>JAUJMB010000351.1 GCA_030447045.1 Rubrobacteraceae bacterium
GGGGCGCGGGATTGCTCCGCATCTCGGCCGGGGCCATGCCCGGGAGCCCCGCCGTGGCCCTCGCCGGCGCCGTCGTCGAGGAAGTCCGGGAGCTCACCAGCGAGCGCCCCACCGTGGACCTCGCGCTTGCGACCGTAGCCCGCGCGCTGGGGCTGCCCGCCGGCGGGGCCGTGGCCCTATTCGCCGTCGGGCGCACGGTCGGCTGGATCGGCCACGCCATAGAGCAATACGCGAGCAACACCCTCATACGCCCCCGAGCCCGATACATCGGTTAGCCCAAGCCGCGCCCTCACCCAAAACGCACCGCAACGGAGACCAGACCTCCCACGAACCGCCCGACCACCAGAGACCGCGAGGCGTGCGGGCCCGGATCAGGGCGAGCCCGGAGCGCTACACGGGCACCTGAAAGACGCCGAGGCCGTTCAGGATTATCAGGGATGTAGCGAAGGAGTTGAACGTGGCGTGGGCCACGAGCGGGGGGAGGAGGCTGCCGGTCCGCTGGAAGAGGGCGCACAGGGCGACGGCCAGGATCAGGATGGCCGGCAGCAGGACCGGCTCCAGGTGCAGGAAGGCGAAGAACGCGGACGACAGCAGCGCCGAGACGACGAAGACCGTCCTGCCGGAGGTTCCGCTTGGGGTTCTCTCGGCGTCCGCCCGGGCGGTCCTAGAGACGAACAGGGCCCCGAGGCGGTCGAGGCCGTTAAAGACGGCGCCCCGGAAGACAAGCTCCTCGACGGCCGGCCCGATAACGACCACCACCAGGATTATCGCCGGGATGGCGGTCGCCGGGTTCTCCTCCACCCAGCCGACGAGGCCGCGCATGAAAGGCTGCTGGACGGTCGATTCGGTCGAGTAGCCCAGCCTGTCCAGGACGAAGGCGCTGATGGGGTTGACGATGATGCTGACCACAATCGCCGCGACGCCGACGACGACCCCGAGGACCGCGCCGGCGAGCAGGCCGCCGTCCGGACGCCTGAAACCCAGGGGTGCCAGCGAGAAGCTCGCCTTCCGTCCGAGCGCCCGCGCCACGACGACGCCCAGCCAGAACACGCAGACCACGAGCGCCGCGACGGCGGTGTTCGTCAGGACGACGGAGAGCAGCGTTCCCTGGGGGTCGTTAACGGCTCCCGCCCCCCAGGTAGACCTCGTCCGCCGCCCAGCCGCCGGGTGCGTCGTTCAGGAGGCGCTCTTTAAGCGAAGTCGGCAGGAGGCCGATACCCCGCAGCTCCCCGGCGCCGACCCAGCGCAGCTCGCTCAGCGTGGGCTCCGCGTCCGGGGCGACCTCGGGGTCGGTGCCGAGGCTGGCCTCCGCGTCGTCCTCCGGGATCATGCGGACGGTGACGTCCACCGTGTGCCGGCCCTCGCGCAGGAACTCGCCCACGTAGAGGACGCCCGAGAACGCGGCGCCCAGCCCCGTCTCCTCCCGGACCTCGCGGGCGGCGCACTCGGGGATGGTCTCCCCGGGCTCCAGCCTGCCGCCGGGCAGGACCCAGTAGGGGTCGCGGCCGGGTTTCTGGTGTCGGACGAGCAGGAGGAGGCCCCCGCGTTCGATCACAGCGGCGACCCGTACCCCGAAATCCATCTCGGTTGACGAGCGGTTCTTGACCATGCCGGGTGAGTATACCCGCACGCGCGCGAGCAAAAGGTGGCACCGGCCACGTCGCGCCTGACAGACCGGGGAGCGTTAGGCGGGTGGGATCTGACCCTCGAGCTCATCGCAGGCCCACAGGACCAGGCTCTCCTCCTTCGAGATGCGATCCCGAGACGGGCCGCGGGCACCGAGGATCTCCGCCTCCGTGGTCGGGTAGAGGCCGGTGGCCTGCCGGCGGAGCCTGAGCTTCTCGAGCCTGGGCCCGTCCCCGGCGGCGAAGTCCAGGACGGAGTCGAGGTAGGCGGTTATCGTGGGATCGTCGCCCTTCCCGGCGACCGCCGCGTGGAACAACCCTCCCCCGAGCCGCCCGAAACCGGGCACGAGGAGCCGGCCGCCGGATACCTCGAAGGCGGAGGCACCGTCGTCCGGGGTCACCGTCAGGTTCTCCCGGACGCCCCGCCCGGCCGCGCAGAGCACGAGCTCGACGGCGGTAAAGGTCATCTCGGGGAGGTTGCTGTCCATGCCGCGCAGCTCCAGGGTGCCCTGGCGGTTCAGGCGCACCGGGT
>JAUJMB010000352.1 GCA_030447045.1 Rubrobacteraceae bacterium
GGGCCATCGGTTCGAGGCCGCTGAGGTTCGAGATCATGGCCGAGAGCGCGTGGAAGCCGGGCGGGTAGAGCATGAACGACTCCGTCGAGCCGCCCTCGGCCATCATGGTCGTCATGATCGCGTGCTCGTAACGGTCCACGCCGCGCGGGAACGGCCACCCGTTGAGCAGGGGGCCGAGGTACCCCCGCGCCAGCGCCAGCACGAGCGCCGCAGAGAGCAGCCCGTAGACGACCGCCGGCGACGCCTCCTGCTCCTCCCCATCCGGCCCGTCCCCGCGGCGGAGGGAGAGCCAGTAGAGTACGCCAGAGACGACCACCAGCGCCGCCGCCGGGATCATGGCCCACGCCCCGATGAGGCCGAAGAACGTGCCGAGCGCCAGCAGCAGCGCCAGGCACAGCGGTATGAGCGTGACGGCGCCGGGGGCCGGCGGGAGCGGGGAGATCGGGCCCTCAGGGCCCTTCGCCGGCCCGAAGACGAGCCTGGCGGCGAGCCCCGCGAAGAACACCACGGCCACGGAGACGACCGAGACCGTGGAGGTCACGCCCGTCCCGAGGAGGCTCGAGAGGATGAGGGCGACGGCGGGGACGAGCGTCACCGAGAGGGCTATCGCGTAGGCCAGCCGTTCGGCGAGGTCGCCCGTGGCGG
The DNA here is from genome assembly GCA_030447045.1 of Rubrobacteraceae bacterium. Next base: position 646 of record JAUJMB010000352.1, read on the forward strand.
CCAGGCAACGGGCCCAGAAGTAGCCGGGGACGAGGCCGACCAGGAGGGCGACGGGGACGGCCCGGATCAGGTCAAAGAGCACGCGCCGCCCCCCGCGCCGACGACCGCGACCGCCCCCGTAGGGACCCTGCGTAAGTGGACTCGCACATCGCCAGAATGTATAACAGAGTTTTTGGGCCTGCCGGGGGCCGGGGGCGCGTGGCGCCCGGGCGGACCCTGCGCGGGGTATAACAACGAGACTTTCGCGGCCCCAGACGCCGCGGGTTGGTGAGAGATTGGTCTTAGGCGGCGAGCGATCCAGATGGGTTCTCCCGGGAGCGGGCCGGGCCGCCCTGCTCCTCCTCTTCGCCTGCCTGCTCGCGGGCTGCCTGCCGACCGCCCAGGGCCAACCGCCTCCCGAGCCCGAGCAAGATGAGCCCGAGCGCCCGAACGTCGTCCTGATCCTGACGGACGACGCGGCGGCCGGCGACCTGAAGTACATGCCCAACCTCCGCAGGGAGATGGTCGAGCGGGGCACTACCTTCGAGAACTCGTTCGTGACCAACTCCCTGTGCTGCCCCTCCCGGGCGACCACCCTGCGCGGCCAGTACGTCCACAACCACCAGGTCCTCTCCAACGAGCCCCCGCGCGGGGGCTTCCAGAAGTTCCGCTTCCTCGGCCACGAGGACTCCACCTTTGCGACCTGGCTGCAGGAGGAGGGCTACAGGACGAGCTTCTTCGGCAAGTACATGAACGGCTACGCCGAGACCCACGTGCCCCCCGGCTGGGACGAGTGGTACGGGATCTCGGGCAACTTCCTGAGCAGCACCCTCAACGAGAACGGCCACATGGTCAACTACGACCCGGACCAGTACCACACCGACGACGTCCTCTCCGAGAAGGCCTCGGACTACGTCGAGCGGACCGCCGGCGCCGACCCCCCCTTCTTCGCCACCGACCGCCCCTTCCTGATGTGGGTCGGCACAAAAGCCCCCCACCAGCCGGCCACACCCGCCCCCCGCCACGAGGACACGCTCGAGGACGTCGAGCTCCCGAGGCCCCCCTCCTTCAACGAGAAGGACGTGAGGGACAAGCCCCGCTGGGTGCAGGACAACCCGCCCTTGAGCCCGGATCAGGTAGCCTACATGGACGAGCTCCACCGCAAGCGCCTCCAGTCGATGCTGGCCGTGGACGACATGGTCGGCGACCTCTTCGACGCTTTACGCGAGTCGGGCGAGCTCGATAACACCTACGTCTTCTTCTCCTCGGACAACGGCTTCCACCTCGGCCAGCACCGCCTGGGCGCCGGCAAGTGGACGGCCTACGAGGAGGACATCAGGGTGCCCCTCGTGGTCCGCGGCCCCGGCGTGGCGGAGGGCGAGAGGCTCCCGCACATGGTCCTCAACAACGACCTCGCCCCGACCTTCGCCGACCTGGCCGGGGCGGACCCCCCGAAGTTCGTCGACGGCCGCTCCCTGGCGCCGCTGCTGGACGAGACCCCCACGCCCGAGGAGGACTGGCGCCAGAGGT
>JAUJMB010000353.1 GCA_030447045.1 Rubrobacteraceae bacterium
CCCGCGGCGAGCGCGTCGGCGTCGTCGGCCCGAACGGCGCCGGCAAGAGCGTGCTCGCGAAGGTAATGGCCGGAGAATTGGCGCCGACGGGGGGGACGCGCTGGATCGGGCCCTCCATAAACACCGGCTACCTCCCCCAGGACCACGCCCCGGCCCCCGGCGCCACACCTTTGAGCCTCGTGCGCGACGCCAAACCCATCTACGAGGGCGACGCCGTCAGCCTCCTCGGCCGCTTCCTCTTCCGCTACGAGCAGGCCCGCTCCCCCGTGGACTCCTTGAGCGGCGGCGAACGCACCCGCCTGGAGTTCCTGCTCCTCATGCTCCACGAACCGAACTTTCTCGTCCTCGACGAGCCGACGAACCACCTCGACATAGCCTCCATGGAGGTCCTGGAAGCCGAGCTCGAACGGTTCCCCGGCACCGTCGTCTTTGTCTCCCACGACCGCTACTTTCTCGACCGCATCTCGGACACCACCGTCGAGGTCAGGGACGGCGAGGCCCTCCGCTACGGGGGCGGCTTCAGCGACTGGAGAAGGGCCACCGCCTAGCGAGACCCCAGGTTTCGGTTCGGTCTGATGAGGGCGGTGTTCGTGCGGCGCCTCCCTGCCGGTTCACACCCCCATCAGCCCGGGGCGACGGCCGAAGGCCGGGTCCGACCACCCCGGGGGATGCCGCCGGCCGGATGAGATCCCAGGCAGCCCTTACCTGAAGCCTACCTCTCCAGCACGATCGTCACCGGCCCGTCGTTCACGAGCGCCACGTCCATCATCGCCCCGAAGCGGCCGGTCTCGACCGCGCGGACGCCGGCCGCGCGCAGCCTCTCGCAGAACAGGTCGAAGAGCGGCTCCGCCACCTCGGGGGGCGCGGCCCCGACAAAGCTAGGGCGGCGGCCCTTCCTGGCGTCCCCGAGCAGGGTGAACTGGGAGACGGCGAGAACCTCGCCCCCGGATTCAACCACGCTCCGGTTCATCCGCCCCTCCCCGTCGGCCACGATTCGGAGGCCGGCCACCTTGTTCGCCAGCCAGCCGGCCTCTGCCTCCCCGTCCCCGGTGGCGACGCCGACCAGCAGGAGCAGACCCGGTCCTATCTCCGAGACCTTCTCCCCGTCCACCGCGACGGAGGCGCTCTTCACCCTCTGGAGGACTATCCGCACGGGCCGCTAGAGGGGTTGGCGGCCGGCGTATCCGGCCTCGATCTCGTGCCAGTAGGCGACGCTCTCCTCGGGCGGGTGCCAGCACAGAAACACGACCCGCCCTTCCCGCTCGTGCGGGAAGTCCAAGAGGCCCGTGTCCAGATCCTTGAGCAGCACGCCGAGATCCCTGATGGCCTCTATGGCCAGGTAGAGCCGGTACGCCTCCACACCGTACTCGGAGCCGATCTTCCCGCCGCCGTTCGAGCCGGCCGCCCGCAGGATAGGCTCCATGTGCGGCGCCTTCTCGCGCATGGCGTCGCGATGCGCCGAGACGTCTTCGAGCAGCTCATTGAGCCTCGGAAGGAGGTCGTTCGCCTCCTGGACGGTGAAGAGCTTGGGGAAGGCGGGTCGCACGCCCCGGATACCCCCCTCCTAGCGGCCGACGGCGAGGCGGTCGGCGAGCATCTCGGGGAGGCCGGCGGCCCGGATCTTGGTCTGCGCCTTCGGTATGTCGTACTCGACGAAGCGGTAGACGACGCGCCCCTCATCGGCGAGCACGTAGGAGGCGAACGTGTCGCCGTCGCGCGGCTGGCCCACCGAGCCAGGGTTCACGAGGTAAGGCCCGCCGGACCTCAGATCCAGCGTGTGCCCCCTGTTCATGGCGCCGTTGGGCGAGGGGGCCACGGCCTTCACGTGCGTGTGGCCGTAGAAGCAGAGGGGGACGTTCGGGTACTCCTCAGCAAGCACCGCCAGGTTCTCCTCGGCGGAGATGCTGTTGATGATGTACTCGTCGGGGTCGCGCACCGAGCCGTGGACGAAGAGCGCCTCGCGGGTCTGCATCATGCGCGGCCGAGAGCGCAGAAACTCCGCGTTCTCCTCCGTCAACTGGTCGCGCGTCCACATCACGGCGGCGGCGGCGACGGGGTTGAACCAGTTCAGGTCGGTCGAGAGGTCGGTGACGGCCAGGTCGTGGTTGCCCGTGATCGTGGGCATCCCGAGCCTCCTGACGGCGT
>JAUJMB010000354.1 GCA_030447045.1 Rubrobacteraceae bacterium
AGAGCAGGATGCGTCCGAGCGAGGCCGGCGACCCGAACGCCCCCTCGAAGAGCGCGGCGTAGGCGGCGACCGGGTTGTACCCCGTGGCCAGGATGATGAGGGCGCCGATGGCGAAGGAGAGCACGATGGCGACGAGCGGGAAGAGCAGCGCCCCCCCGATGCTCCCGAGCAGGCGGCGCATCAGGCCGTCTCCTGTTCCCCGCCCCTACCCGCCATGAGCAGGCCGAGCCTCTCGTCCGTGGCCTCCGCCGCGTCGAGCTTCCCGACGATCCTGCCGTCGTACATGACGAGGATGCGGTCGGAGAGGGAGCGCACCTCCTCCAACTCCAGGGAGATGAGGAGTATCGCCTTGCCCCTCTCGCGCTCCTCGATCAGGCGCCGGTGGATAAACTCGATGGCCCCGACGTCGACCCCGCGCGTCGGCTGCGCCGCGATGATGACGCCGGGGTCCCCCGAGAGCTCGCGCGCCAGCACGGCCTTCTGCTGGTTGCCGCCGGACAGAGAACCGGCCCTGGCGTCCGGGTCGGGCGGGCGGACATCGTAGGCCTTGAGGTTCTCGGCGGCTTTGCGGCGCATGACCTTCGGGAAGATCCAACCGAACCTGGAGAACGGCGCCTCGTCGTAGGTCTTGAGCGCGTTGTTCTCGTAGAGCTTGAAGTCCTGCACGAGCCCCTTGGCACCCCGGTCCTCGGGCACATAGGCGAGGCCCCGCTCCTGCCTGGCGTCGGACCCGAGGCGTGTTACGTCCTCGCCGTCCAGGGAGACCCGCCCGGACTCGGACTTGCGGGTACCGGCGAGCGCCTCGGCGAGCTCCGTCTGGCCGTTGCCGTCCACGCCGGCGATGCCCAGGATCTCCCCTGCCCTCACCTCCAGGCTCACCCCGTCTACGGCCACCGCCCCCGTCGAGGCGTTGACGACCAAGTCCTCGGCGGCCAGGCGCGTCTCCCCCACCTCAGCACCACCCTTCTCGACGCGCAGCAGCACCTCGCGGCCGACCATGAGGCGGGCCAGTTGCGCCTCCGTGGCGCCCTCCGTCTGGACCGTGTCGACGACCTTGCCGTCGCGGATTATGGTGATCTCGTCGGAGACGCCGAGAAGCTCGCCGAGCTTGTGGGTTATGAGGACGATGGAGAGCCCGTCGGCGACGAGCTCCTTGAGCGTGGAGAAGAGGTCCTCGGTCTCCTGGGGCGTCAGGACCGCCGTCGGCTCGTCGAGGACGAGGATGCGGGCGTCGCGGTAGAGGGCTTTGAGGATCTCGACCCGCTGCTGCACGCCCACGGAGAGGTCCGCGACCCTCGCGCGCGGGTCGACCTTGAGACCGTAGCGCTCGGCCAGCTCCTCGGTCTCCCTGACGGCGCGGGCCATATCCAGCGAGCCGCCCCTGCGCGGTTCGGCGCCGAGCACGATGTTCTCGGCCACGGTGAGCGGCGGGATCAGGGTGAAGTGCTGGTGGACCATGCCGATGCCGCGCGAGACGGCGTCCTTGGGGTCCCTGACCTGGACGGGCTCGCCGTCCACGACCACCGTGCCGGAGTCGGGCCTGTAGAGGCCGTAGAGGATCTTCATGAGGGTGGACTTCCCGGCGCCGTTCTCGCCGAGGAGGCCCAGGATCTCGCCGCGCCTGAGCCTCAGCGAGATGTTGTCGTTCGCCTTTACGGGGCCGAACGTCTTGGTGATGCCCCGCATCTCCAGGACGGCCGGGGCTTCGGCGACCCCGGCCCCCCCGTCCTGCCTCTCCCCTTCCGGCATGCGGCCCCTAGTTGAGGGAGTCCGGGACCTGGACCTCGCCGCTTATGATGTCCTGGCGAGCCTGGTCCACGGCGTCCTTGACCTTCTGGGGCACGTCGTCGTCGAAGCGCCCGTAGGGGGCGAGGGAGATGCCCTTCTCCTTCAGGCCGCGGTCCACCGTCTCGCCGACCGGCTTCTCCTGCTCGGCGGTCTGCTCGATCGTCTCGCGGACGGCGACGTCCACGCGCTTGATGACGCTCGTGAGGATCGGGGCCTCCTTGAAGCGCTTGGCCTGGTCCGTGTCCACGCCGATGGCGAAGATGTCCTCCTCGGTGGCCGCCTCGAAGAGCCCGCGGCCCGTGTTGCCCGAGGCGTGGTAGATCACGTCGGCGCCCTGCTCGATCTGCT
>JAUJMB010000066.1 GCA_030447045.1 Rubrobacteraceae bacterium
CCGCGCAGGAAGTCGAGGCGGGCGCCGCGGGCGGCGGCGAGGTCGACGAGCACGTCGGCGAGGGGGCGCACGCGGGTGGGTTCGCCCGAGAACGGGCTCTCTTCCTGCGTGATATCCATGATGGCGAGCCCGTCGGCGTCGGACCAGCGGATCTCACCGTCGAGGTCCCAGAGGGCGGCGAGGTGGTAGACGCGGTTCTCCTCCTGCAGGGCCTTTATGGTCTCCGCGGGCCCGCGCACGCCGGTCTCCCGGATCTCCGCCAGCAGGCCGGCCTCGCGCTCGCGCTCGGCCCGCTCCCGGATCTCCTCCAGGCGGTCGAGTATCTCGCCCTCTGAGGCGCTGAGGTCTACGTGATCCTCGGCCACGACGCGGTCCTTGAGGTCGTTGGGCAGGGCCGCGCGGAAGGCGGCGGTTATCTCGTTCGGGCCGGCCAGGATCAGGCGCCTGACGCCCTCGCGGAAGGCCGTGTCCCGCGTGAGCTCGCCCATCTGCTTGTAGTAGCGGTGCGCCATCTCTTCCTGCTTGCGGCCGGCCGGGTCCGTTTCCATCGAGCCGTCGCCGCCGGAATGGGGCTGGCCCGGACGGAGGTCCAGCTCGCGAAAACCGTTGCCCTTCGCCTCGCCCTCTTCCGGGGAGGCCAGCGGCGAGACCACGAAGAGGCGGAACCTCTCGGCGTCGAGGACCACGGCCCCGTAGGGCTCGTACTCGTCGAGTACGAGCGTCAGGGGTGCTACGTAGGGGTCGCCCCAGCGGCACGACTCGGGCACGTCCACCTGCAGCCGGTAGACCTCGAAGAGGCCCCCCTCGTCGGCGAAGACGGCTAGCGTCCTCGCCCCGGGGTGCGTCTCCCCTTCCAAGGCCTCGCGGACCCTGTCCTGCAGGCCCTCGGGCACGCCCTCGTCGTTCATGGCGTCCCTGAGACGCACGAGGTAGGCCCTGCCCTGGTTCTCCGGGATGGCGGCGTTCACGCTCACGTAGGCGGAGAGCATCGGCCCCTCCCGGCCCGCCATCTGGGTCATAGCCTGCCTGAGTTCCTGCGCCTGCGCCATATCTGATTACCTCGGATCTCTCGCTGTGTTACGGATGAACCCTCAAAGTGCCCGCGCGCCGGAGCGCGTAAACACGCCTCACCCGGCGTGTTAGCCTGCGCGAGAGCTCCCGCAAGAGGAGGAGGAGGAGGCAGCATACCCCGCGACGGCTACCCGTTGCCGCGAGACCTCGCCAGGCACGCCCCGAAGGAACGCTTCGTCCCCGACGAGCTCAGGGCGGCCTGCCTGGCGGCGGGGGAGGGGCTCGGCGCCGAAGACGCCCGCGAGGCCCGGTTCCGCTCGGCCGCGGAGATGGTGGAGCTGTGGCGCGGCCTGGACCTGCCGGCATGGGTCGCCCCCTACACCCTCCGCGACGCCCGCCTGGGCTACCTGGGCGGCTACGAGAAGGCCCTCGTCTCCGAAGGGCTCCCCCGGGACGGGGTCGCCCGCGCCGCGCGGGCACGCTGGGGGGTGCGGTGGGAGCAGAAACTCGAAGCCGCCCGCCGGAGGCGCTTCGATGCCACTTAGAGGAGGCGGGAAGCCTGCCCGCCCGCGCCGGGGGTGCGGTACCTAGCAGTCCTGCTTGATCGTCTCGCAGGCCATCAGGTGGTCCTGGTTGTCGCGCAGGAGCTCCTCGCCGAGGCCGAGGATGGTCATGATGCGCTCGTCCGAGACGGAGTAGTAGGCGTTGCGGCCCTCGCGCCTGACCTGGACGTAGCCGCACCAGGAGAGGCAGCGCAGGTGGTCGGAGACGCGGGGCTGGGGGGCCTCGAGCTCGCGCACCAGATCACCGACCTTCATCTCGCCCCTCTGGGTCAGGAGCAGCAAGATAGAGAGCCGGGTCGAGTTGGCGAACCCGTTGAACAGACGCGCCAGGAGGCACATCTCCTCGCTCTCACGACCGACGACGACGCCCGATAGGGACTCAGATTTGACTATGTTCTGTTGCAATACGCGCTCCTTTCACGTCGGCCTTAATATACACCGCGCCCCCCAAAATGTATACGCTATTACAGCTTTGATCGTCCTGTTACAAAATTGGGCGCCCTCGAGACCTCCGAGGCTTACCCAGAACTACCCAGAGATCGAGGTCCCACGAGAGCAGGACCCGGGCCGCAGGGGCTAGAAGTCCCCGCCCCCGAAGTCGCCCCCGCCGAAGTCCCCGCCGCCGAAATCTCCCCCGCCCCAGTCTCCGCCCCCGAAGTCCCCGCCGCCCCAGTCGTCGCCGGCGAAGGAGGGGTCGCCCATGTAGGCGTAGTCGGTGTCGAGGGCCTCGAAGAGCAGGAGCGCGGTCAGCCAGTCGCCCCCGAAGAAACCGTAGCGGGCGTTACCCAGCTGGTACTCGTACTCCCTGAGCCTCTGGCGCTGGTAGGGGTCCATGAGGTGCTCGTTGGCCTTCGCCTGCGCGAGTCGGGCCTCGAGCTCGCTCAGCTTCTCTTCGCCCTCCCGCTTCCGGCGGTCGGCCTCCGCGACGGCCTTCTTGAGCTCTCCCGGTGCCCGCATGGCCTCTGCGGCGATGGCGGAGGCTTCGCGCAGCAGGGAGCGGGCCTCGGCGAAGCGGCCCGCGGACGCGGCGCGGTCCGCGCGCTCGATGCGGCCGTCGGCGTGGCTCAGGCGCGCGGCCAACTCGCCGGGGTCGGGGGCGTCGCCCAGGGCCGCGGGCCCGAACTCCGCGAGCGCACTCTCGTGCGCCGCGCGGTACCCTTCGAGCGCCGTCCGGGCGCGCCCGACGTCGCCCTCGGCCGCGTGTCGCTCGTCCGGCAGGGCGTCGCGGGCGGTCACCTCCTCCCGCAGCGCCTCCTTGCGCTCGCGGGCCCGGCGCGTGAGGTCCTCGGCCGCGGCCAGGGTCCGCCTGGGGTCGAACTCGTCCCGGCGGCTGGCGCGGTCCGCCGCCTCGCGGGCGAGGGCGTCGTACTCGTCGAGCAGGCCGAGGGGCTCGACGGCGATGCCCTCGGACCGGGCGTTCCTCTCGGCCTCCTCGGCGGCCCGGATCTCCTCCCTCGCCACGCGGAGGTTGCCGTCGATGGCCTCGTCGGCGGCCCTGTAGTCGTCTATCGTCTTCTCGGCCTCGTCGAGCTTCTGGAGGGCGTCTTCGAGGAGGCCGCGCCCGCGGGCCAGCATCGCGCGGGCCGAGACGGGGTCGGAGTGGAGCCGGGAGGAGGCCTCGTTGAACTCCCTGGCGAAGCCGGCGGTCTTGGCGTCCGAGATCTTGGCCTCCACCCACTCCTCGGTCCTCTGATCCAGCAGCGGACGCTGGGCCTCCAGATACCCGGAGACGAGCCGCTCCCTCCCGTCGAACTCATCAAGGCGCGTGGTGAGCTCGGCGAACTCTCCCTCCGCCGCCCCGCGCTCTTCCTCGGCGCGCCGCTTGTTGCTGCGCCGGTTCCTGAACCACAGGAGGGCCCCGACCATACCCACCAAAAGGAGCAGCAGACCGCCGCCCGGCAGGCCGCCCGCCCCGGGATCCGAGCCTTCCTGCGCGGCCACGGGCTCGCCCGCTATCTCCTCGGCGCCGGCCTCGAGGCCCGCCGCGAAGTCACCCTCGCGAAAATCCGGGACCATGGTCTCGTAGACCTCCTGCTCTGAGACCCCGTCCAGGTTCGCGGACTGGACCCACCCGTCGTCCGGGGCGACGAGGATAACGCCAGCTTCTTGCGGAAGACCCTCGTCGGTGGCCCTCTGGCTCAGGAGTTCCTGCTGAGCGGCCACGTTGCTGCTGTCGACCCCCGTGTCCGGAGCCAGAAAAGCGTAGAGCGGCTGCCCGGCCTCTTCCTGGGCCGCGTCGAAAGCCTGCTGTACGTTTTGCTCCTCGGAGTCGCTGAGCTCGTTCGCGTCGTCGAAGATCGTGTCCGAGCCCTGGGCCGCCGCGAACGTCGGCAAGAAAAGGGCGAAGGCCAGCGCCGCCGCGAGGGCGGCCAGGAACGACGCCGTTCTTGTCGGGGCATCCATCACCTACGGCAGATTATACTCGGCGGGCTGTTCGGCAGAGCCGCGAGACGTGGGGTCCGGCGCGCGGCTAGCGCGGGAAAGCCGTCCTCGCGGCTGCCAGGTCCCACAGGGAGTGCCCGACGCTCTTGAAGACGACCGTGCCCGTTGGGCGCTCCCGCCCGCGCACGAACTCTTCGAGCTCCGTGGCGTCGGCCCACCGGAAAGCGCCAGCCTTCTCGGCCTGGATCAGATCCCCGGCCTCCTCCCTCGCCCCCTCCATCGTGTCCACGACTACCGTGGCGTTGGGGATCAGGTCCGGGGGCAGCTCCGCGGCCTCCGGCTCGAAGGAGCCCACGGCCGCCACGAAGGTCCCCTCCGAGAGCGTGCCCGGCAGCACAGGCTCCCGGCTCGTCGTGGCCGTTACCACGAGGCTCGCCTCGGCCAGCGCCGCCGCCGGGTCGGCCACGACGGTGGCTTCCATGCCGAGGTCCTCCGCGCGGGCCGCGAGGAATTCGGCGCCCGCCGGCGTGCGGGAGGCGACAAAGACTTTGGAGACGCCGAGGCCCTCGCGGAAGGCTTCGAGGTGGGAGCGGCCCTGGGCCCCGGCGCCCACGATCAGGAGCGGGCCGTCGGGGCGGGGGGCGAGTTCGCGGGCGGCGAGCAGGGAGAGGGCGGCCGTGCGCCGGGCGGTCACGGTAGCGCCGTCCAGGAGGCCGAGCCGCGTGCCCGTAGAAGCCTCCATCACGACGACCTCGCCCTGGATCGTCGGCCGGCCGTGACCGGGGTTCTCAGGGTGCACGGTGACGAGCTTGGTGATGGCGAGCTCCTCGTCCGAGGCCGGCATCACGAGCAGGACGGCGCCGGGCTTCGCCAGAAGCGGCAGCGCCAGTCGGGGAGGGGCCTGGACCACGCCGGAGGAACGGGCGAGCGCGACCTCGCCGATGGCGTCCGCGAGCGCTGCGTAGGGGAGGCGGGCGGCGGTCTCGCCGGCGTCGAAGAGATCCATGCCTACGCGCGGGCGGCGGGGTCGATCAGGCGCGCCGGGGAGAAGAGGTCCACGGGGTGGTCCGTCCCGCCCTCGATGGCGAGGTCGGCCAGGATCTCGCCTATAACGCTGCAGAACTTGTACCCATGCCCCGAGAAGCCGGCGGCGACGGCCACCTGGGGATGGTCCGGGTGCGCGGAGACGACGAAGTGCTGGTCCGGGGTGTTCGTGTACATGCAGGTCCTCGCCCCGACCAGGTCGCCGTCCAGAGCCGGGACGTGGCGGCCGAGGTAGCGGCGGATAAAGTCCACCTCGTCTTTGTGCACCTCGCGGTCTATGGTGTTCGGGTCGGCCGGGGTGCCGTCGGCCCGGAAGAACGCGACCTTTACGGTGTCGGCGCCGTCCACGGCGGGGAAGCTGTAGAACATGTTGCCGTCGTCGGGCTCGTAGATCCAGATGGGGAGCCGCTCCGGCGCGAAGGCCTCGACCCCTCCCCGAGGACGGAACCAGAACAGGATCTGGCGCGTCACCTCCAGCGGCAGCCCGAGGTCCGAGAGCAGCTCCCCGGCCCAAGCCCCGGCCGCCACGACCAGGCGTCCGGCCTCGTAGACGCCGTCCTCCGTTCTTACCCTTACCCCCGAATCCGTCGCCTCCCACGAGAGGACCCGCTCCCCGAAGCGCAGCTCCGCGCCCAAAGAGGCCGCCCGGTCGAGGTGCGCCCTGACGGACCTCTCCGGCCGCACGAAGCCGGCCCGCTTCTCGAAGAGGGCGACGGTATCGGGGTCGGGCTCGAAGATGGGGAACCGGCGTTTCAGCTCGGAGGCGTCGAGCACCTCGTAGGGGAGGCCGTACCCGTCGGCGCTGGCGGCGCTGCCGGAGACGAGCTCGCCACCTTCGGGACCTATAAAGAGTCCCCCGCAGAGCGTCATCAGGTCCTCGCCGGTCTCCCGCTCGAGGTCCTCCCAGAGATCGTAGGCCCGGAAGAGGAGCGGCACGTACTCCGCCCCCTCGAAGTAGGCCTGGCGGATGATGCGCGACTCGCCGTGGCTGGAGCCCCTGTCGTGCGCGGGGGCGTGGCGCTCCAGCCCGAGCACCTTCCTGCCCCGGCGGGCCAGGTGGTAGGCTGCAGCGCTCCCCATGCCGCCAAGGCCTACCACTATCGCGTCGTACACTAGATGCCGCCCCTCTCCACCTCCGGCAGCGTGAACTCGAGGTCGGCGGGGAGGTCGACCACGTCCATCTGGGCTTTCTGGAGCTTGCCAGCGTAGTCCCAGTTCATGGACTGCCAGCGGGTGAACTGGTCGAGCACCCAGATGCCCGAGAGGCGGCTGCCGTTGCCCGACTTGCCGTTGCCGCCGAAGGGCAGGTGGGCCTCGGCGCCGCTGGTGGAGTTGTTTACCGAGAGCATCCCCGCCCGGTTGCCCAGCCTGAAGCGCAGGGCGTTCTCTGCGTCGCGGGTGTAGATCGCCGCCGAGAGGCCGTAGCCGTGGGCGTTACTGAGATCTACCGCCTCCTCGAAGTCGGAGAACTCTGCGACACCCACGAGCGGGCCGAAGGTCTCGGTGTTGAAGACCTCGTCTTCCGCCGTTACGCCGCTGACGAGCGTCGGGTGGCAGAAGAAGCCGGCCTCCGGGTCGCCGACAAAGCCTTCGCGCGGGTTGTCGGTCGTGATGCGGCCAGTCCCCGTGGAGCCGTGGACGGTGTGGTGGTCCTCTATCATGTCCAGGAAGCCGGCGAAGCGGTCGGCGAACCGCTCGCTGAGCATCGGGCCGTAGAGCACGTCCTCCATAGGGTTGCCTATGGCGGCCTCCTCGACCCTCTTCGCCAGCCTGGAGACGAACTCGTCATGGACGGACTCGTGGACGATGGCGGTGCCAAGGGAGGTGCAGCGCTGGCCGGCGGTGCCGAAGCCGCTGAAGAGCGCGCCTTCGACGGCGAGGTCGAGGTCGGCGTCGGGCATCACGACGAGCGGGTTCTTGCCCCCGAGCTCCAGGCAGGGGGACTGGAGGTGCCGGCCGCAGAGCGCCCCGATCTCCTTGCCCACCTCGGAGGAGCCCGTGAAGCCGACCTTGTCCACGAGGCCCTCGTCCAGCGCCCCCTCCAGGCCCTCGAAGGCCGCCGCACCCTCGCACTGGACGACGTTCAGGACGCCGTCGGGGAGGCCGCCGGCCCCGAAGAGTTTGGCCAGGGCGTCGCCTACGGCGGGGGAGTACTCGGCCGGCTTCCAGACAACGGTGTTGCCGCAGGTGAGCGCCGGGATCAGGTACCACGAAGGGACGGCCACGGGGAAGTTGCCTGCGGTGATGATCGCCGCCACCCCGACCGGCATCCTGAAGGTGAAAAGCTGCTTGTCCGGCATCTCGGAGGGGACGGTCTGGCCGTAGAGGCGGCGGCCCTCGCCGGTAAAGAAGTCGCAGGTGTCTATGATCTCCTGCACCTCGCCGAGCGACTCTACGTAGGGCTTGCCGACCTCGCGGGTGACGAGGCGGGCGAGGGCCTCCTTGTTCCGCTCGACGATGCGCCCGACCTTCTTTATGACCTGCGCCCGTATCGGCGCCGGCACCGTCGCCCAATTCCCCTGCGCCTCCCGCGCCGCCCGGCAGGCCTCCACGAACGTGCCGGCGTCTCCGAGCAGGACCTCGGCGACCGTCTCGTCCCGGCGCGCCGGATTGACGGAGCTCACGGTGCCGCCGGGCGCGTCTTCGAGCGTGCGTCCGCCTACGACGGAGGCGACGGTGCGGGTGGCGGATGCGGCTCCGTTTGTAGTATCGATGGTACCCATATGCATACCTCCTGGGGCGAACAGATGCCTTCGCCTCCCCATCCTTCAAAGCTCATCCTACACGAAAGCCCCGGACCTCTCCGGTTGGACCTCTCTGCTTGCCCGAAGCTGGCTCTTATAGGAGAATGGCCTAGGGGTTAGATTTGTGGTTTAGACGTACGGGCTGGGCATTTAGACGTACGGGCTGGGCATAGATAACGAGGGAACCTGGGGGAGGAGATCATGGCAGAAGTGGCGCAAGAACAGCGGGACCAGTTTGGTAGCAAGCTAGGCTTTATCATGGCGGCCATCGG
>JAUJMB010000355.1 GCA_030447045.1 Rubrobacteraceae bacterium
GGCATGACCGGCATGCTCTTCATGCTGCTCTTCTGGTTCCTCGTCATAGCCTTGCTGGTCGTCCTGATCGTCTGGGTCGTACGGCAGGTCCAGCGCTAGGCCGCGGCGGGTAAGCAAGGCTCAAGGGGCTCTAACGCGCTATGTTTTTCAGGGAAATCCTCAACGAAGATCTGGGGTGTGCCTCCTACGTCGTGGCCGACGGCGGCGAGGCGGCGGTCGTAGACCCCAAGTGGGAGATAAACGACTACCTCCGGATAGCCGAAGAGAACGGCTTCCGGATCTCCCACATACTCGAGACGCATAACCACGCCGACCACCTCTCGGGCCGCGGACGCCTGGTCGAGGCTACGGGCGCGAAGATATGTATCTCCAAAGACGCGGGCGTGGAGTACGAGCACGAGCCGCTCGAAGACGGCGACGTGGTGCAGGTAGGCAAGGCACGCATCGTTGCCTTGGCCACCCCCGGCCACCGTCCCGAGCACCTCTCTTTTTTCGTCGAGGACGCGAGCCGAGCCGAGGAGCCCTGGCTCCTGCTTACAGGGGATTCGCTCTTCGTCGGCGACCTTGCGCGTCCTGATCTCGCCGTCGAGCCCGAGGAGGGCGCGAAAGGCATCTTCCGGTCGCTGCGCAGGCTGCTCGAGCTAGAAGACTTCGTGGAGGTGAGGCCGGGGCACATCGGCGGATCGCTCTGCGGCGGAGCCAACATGAGCCGCAAGCCCGACTCAACCATAGGATTCGAGCGGCGCTTCAACGAATATCTGAGGATCGAAGACGAGGGCGAGTTCGTCGGGAAGCTGACCGCGGAGCAGACGCCCCAGCCCCCGAACTTCGAGCGGATCGTGGAGCTCAACAGGGGGCCGCTAATCACGGAGGCCACCACGCTAGATCCGCTACTGCCCGAGCGCGTCAAGGAGCTGACCGGGGTGGGCGTGGTCCTGATCGACGGGCGCGACCAGCGGGAGTTCGACGCCGCCCACGTCCCCGGCTCCATAAACGTCACCATGAATCAGTCGGGGGTCGGCACGCGCGCCGCCTGGGTGGTGGACGTCGAGAGCGAGGTGATCGTGACCGCGGGCGGGGACGTGGACGCCCAACGGATGGCGCGCAGGCTGGAGGCGGTCGGGTTCCGGCGCATCAGGGGCTACCTGGCCGGCGGCCTTGCCGCCTGGCGCGCGGCGAAGCTCGCGGTCGAGACGACACCCGCCATCGACGTGCCGAACCTGGCCGAGCGGCTGAGAAGGGAGCAGGTCCTCCTCCTCGATGTCCGGAGCGCCGAAGAGTGGGAGAAGGGACACGTCGCCGGCTCGATACACTTCCCCTACCAGCGCTTGGCGGAGGGAGCGCCGGACCTCGTCCGGCGCGCAGGGAGGCCGCTGGCCGTGGCCTGCTCCGGGGGCATCCGGAGCTCCCTCGCCGCCTCGCTCCTCAAGCGTGCCGGCGTAGAGAACGTCGAGCACGTCGCCGAGCGCGGCGTTCCCGACCTCAAGGGCGAGGGCGTCGAGCTGGTGAGGGAGCATTAATGAGCACCGCCGCGCCCCTCGGACAAGTCGGACCCTACCGTCGGCAAGTGGTGTGAGAAGCCATAAAAACGCCAGCCTCTTCGGTCGCCTCTACGACCCTGCCATGGAGCTGCCCGAGAACCTCGGACTGCGGCGGCTCCGGGAGGAGACCCTGCGAGGCGTACATGGCCGGGTGCTGGAGCTGGGCGTCGGGACGGGGAGGAACCTGCCGCTGTACCCGTCCGCCGTGGAGCGCCTCTTCGGCATAGACCCGGACGAGGTCATGCTGGGCCGGGCGGAGAAGCGAGCCCGCAGGCTTCCCTTCCCGGCAGAGCTGCTGCTCGTCTCCGCCGAGGAGTTGCCCTTCGATGACGGAAGCTTCGACGCGGTCGTATCGACCCTGGTCTTCTGCACCGTACCGGACCCGCCGAAGGCCCTTGGCGAGGTGCGGCGGGTGCTCAAAAGAGGCGGCGAGTTCCGGCTCCTGGAGCACGTGAGGATGGAGAGAGAGCCCGTCGCGTGGCTGCAGGAGAGGGCCACGCCCCTCTGGAAACGCGCCGCCGGAGGGTGCCACCTCGACAGGGACACCCTGGCGGCGGTCCGTGAGGCGGGGTTCGAGGTCG
>JAUJMB010000356.1 GCA_030447045.1 Rubrobacteraceae bacterium
CCATCTGGTCGTTCATCGGCTCCTCGTTGAGGCCCTTGTTCATGAGGTAGATGCGCCCACGCGGCGAGTCCATCTCCTCGCCGAAGAGGACGTACGTCGGGCACGTCGGCAGGCAGAAGCCGCAGTGGACGCAGTCGTCTATGAGGTGCTTCTCCGGCGGGTGGTGGTCGTCGAAGGCCGGGAACAGGAAGCTCCCGCTCTCCGTGGAGCGGCCGATGCCGACCGTCTGCTTTACCGCGCCGCGCGAGGCGAAGGTGTCGTCGGGCAGGTCCTCGGGGCTGCCGGCGCCGATGCTCTGGGCCGCGGCGTCCTGGTTTGTCGGGGTGGCGTCGCCCTTCCGCTCGGTGGCGTCCGTGGCGTCGTACGGGTTGTTGTTCTCCCGCGGGTCGAGGGAGTCGTTGTTCCTGTCCACTGCTCTAGATACCTCCCACGAACCTGCCCGGGTTGAGAATCCCCCGGGGATCGAACTTCTCCTTTACCCGGCGGCTGAGGTTGAGGCGGGTCCCGATAGGTCCCCACGCCTCCACCCGCCTCTTGAAGGCCGGCGGCGCCTCGCGCACGATCACGCTGCCGCCGCGCCGGAGCCAGATCTCGCGCAGCTCCTCCACGACCCCGGCCCTCGCCTCCTCGTCGCCGCCCGAGAGCCCGACGTAGGTGACGCCGATCCCGGCGTGGCCGGTGATCCGCGGCGTGACCCCCAGGCGCGAAGAGGCGCCGAGCGTCGAGTCCAGGACGCCCGCAAGCTCCGCCGGAGGAGCCGAGATCTTTACGGCCACCTCGTCTCCGCCGGCCCCGGGAGGACCGGACGGTTCCACCTCATCGTCGTCCGCGAGCGTCCTGACCTCCCCGAAGCCTCCGAGGATGTGGGTGGCGGTCTCGGCCTGCGCCTCCACGCCGGAGGGTATCCCCTCGATCAGGACCGTGAGCATGCGCGTCTCGCCGCTCCAGAGGAGCTCGACGGCGCTCGGGACGATCTGGGCGTGCAGGATCGCCTGCGACGCCGCGCCGGCGGAGGCGGTGTCGGAGAGCTCTACGGCCACCGTCCGGGCCGTCTCCGGGCGCGGGTGCAGCCTGAAGTTGCACTCGGCGATGACGCCGAGGGTGCCCAGAGACCCCGTGAAGAGCTTGGCGAGGTCGTAGCCGGCGACGTTCTTGACGACCTTGCCACCGGCCTTGGCCACCGTGCCGTCGGCGAGGACGACGGTGATGCCGATGATCAGGTCCCGGATTGTCCCGTAGCGGTACCTGCGCGGCCCCGAGGAGTTCGCGGCCACTATCCCCCCCACCGTGGCGCCATCTTTCACCTCGGGCGGGTCCACGCCGAGCATCTGGTCCGATTCGGCGAGCCGCTCCTGCAGGTCCCCGAACCTTATCCCTGACTGGACCCTGACGACCTGGTCGCCCGGGACGTGCTCGACGACCGCGTTCATGCGGGTGGTGCCCAGTATGAGGTCGAGCTCCCGCGGCGGGTTGCCCAGAGACATCGAGGTCCCCCCGCCCCTGGGCGCCACCGCGAGGTTCCTGTCGTTGGCGAGCTTCATCAGCTCGCTTATGTCTTCGGTGGAGCCGGGCTCTACCACGAATGAGGGGGCGACGCCGTCTACGGTGTCCTCGGCCGCCGCCTCGCGGGCGTGCTCCTCGCCGACTATGTTCTGCAGGTCCTCCAGCGAGACGTTCTCCGTGCGCGTGGCCATCAGAAGTTCTCCGCCAGGCCGGCCTGCTGGACGGGGTGCATGCGGAAGGGCCCTGGCCGCTCGCCGCAGAGGCGCGGGGTCGGGAAGATCTTGCCCGGGTTGCAGATCTGGTGCGGGTCGAAGGCGCACCGCAAAAGCTGCATGGTGTCCAGATCCTCGGTCGTGAACATCTTCGGCATGTACTTCTTCTTGTCCTCGCCGATGCCGTGCTCGCCTGTGAGCGACCCCCCGTGCTCCAAACACGTAAAGACGATGTCGCCCGCCAGGGCCTCCGCCTTCTCGGCCTCGCCGGGCACGTCGTTATCGTAGAGGACGAGGGGGTGGAGGTTGCCGTCGCCGGCGTGGAAGACGTTGGCCACGCGCATGCCGTACTCCTCGCCAAGCTCGCTTATCCTCTTGAGGACGGCCCCGA
>JAUJMB010000357.1 GCA_030447045.1 Rubrobacteraceae bacterium
GCCGCGAGCCAGGGCACGCTCGCCCCCGGCGTGGCCGTCATCGCGCCCATGTTCGCCTGCATCCACTGCGCCCACAGATCAAAGGGCATCGTCGGGGTTCCCACCGACCCGCCGTGGGTTTTTTCTTCGCTCATTTCGTCCTCCAGATAGATTGCATCTTATCCTTGTGTTGCGAAATACAGTCTACCCGTTTTGGGCCCCCGTCAGTCGCGAGCCTCTAGGAAACCCCCATCGCGGCCTTTATCCGGGCGACCCAGCCCCGGACGACCCTCGCGCACCTCCGCAGCCACCCTTCGGCCTCCCGGGGCGCCTCCTCCGCGGCCCCGCCGCCGGTCCTGGAGGCCCGGGCTTCGCTGGATTTCAGGAAGCGCACGACCCCGCGGTTCACGTCGGCGAACCGCTCGACGAACACGAGGTGGCCGGCCTCCTCGATCATCTGCAGCTTCGCGCCGGGGATGGCCTCGGCCAGGGCGCGGGCGTTGGCCGGCGGCACGTAGCGGTCCTCGGCACCGTGGATCACGAGCGTCGGCGAGGTTATGTGCCCGACGTCCCCCGAGAGGTCGAACCGCGCCCCCGCCTTCGCCTGCTCGTAGTAGGAGACCACCGAGGGCGAGTCCGCCAGCCGCCAGCGCACGATCTGCTCGAACTCCTCGGGCTTCTCGGCCCGGTACGCCTCCCCCGTCGCCGCCTCGAGCGCCCTGCGGGCCGCCGCCTCGGCGCTGAACGTCCCAATGCCCATCATGTCGGCGAGCGCTCCGGGCGACATCGCCTCGGGCCCCCTGCCCCCGTAGCTCGTGCACACGAGGACGAGCCGGTCCACGAGGTCGGGCCGCGCGAGCGCGAGCTCCTGGGCCACGAACCCCCCGAGGGAGGTACCCAGCACGTGCGTCTTGCCCACCCCGAGGTGGTCGAGGAGCGCCACGGTCTCCCCCGCCAGGTCGGCAACGCCGTTGCTCAAGCCTCGCTCCCCCCTCACGTCGAAGGTGATGGTCCGGAAGTGCCGGGTGAAGGCCGGGATCTGCTTGAACCACCCCCAGCGCCCGAAGCCGAGCCCGTTTATGAGCAGCAGCGGCGGCCCTTCCCCCTGGACGTCGTAGTCTATGCTGGTGTTCTCCGTAATCGTCAACGGCAAACCATGCCCTCCATCCACTCGGGAACCTCGATACTCATCCTCCCACCGGCAGGGGCGGGAAACCGACCGGCCTTACGAGGCGTAGTACCGCAGGCCCTCCGGGTTTCCGAGCGCGTCGAGCACGTCCTGGGCCACCTTGCCGAGCGGCTGCCGGGCGTCCACGATCCTCAGCAAGCCCCGCTCCTGGTAACGCTCTTTGAGCAGCGCGTGCTCCCGGCGGTAGGCGCCGAGGCGCCGCCTGAGCACCCCCTCGGTGTCGTCCCCACGCCGGACGAATGGGCCGGCGTCAAGGCGCTCGCCGGGCTCCGGCGGCGGGTCGTTCTTCAGGTGGTAGACAAAGTCGGTGGCCCGGCCTTGCACCCGGCCGCCGAGAACCCGCTCCACGAGCTCGTCATCCGTCGGCCCTTCGAGCGAGATCACATGGTGCAAAGGCCCCGTGCTTCGCTCCTCGAGCTCCACGTCGAGCGCCTGCGCCTGGGCCACGTTGGCCGGAAAGTCGTCGAGGGCGAACCCTCCCGCCGTCCGCACGTGCGGCAGCAGCAGCCCCAGGATCACCTCGTCGGAGACGGGATCCCCCGCGTCGTGGTGGGCCCTGATCTCCTCCCCCAGGGGCGTCCGGGCCTCGATCTGGGCCCGCACCAGATCCCCCGTCGATAGCCTCGGTGTGCGGTTGTAGAACGGCATCGTCCAGGACAACCGCTGCGCCTGGGCGCTCTTGCCCGATCCAACAGGACCTATGAAGGCCACCCTCATGTTCTCTCCTCCCGAACGCCGCTACTTGGCGACCCGCTGCGCCAGCAAGCGCCTGGCCTCCTCGGCCCTGCGCCGGTTCTCGTCGCTTATCTCGCGGAAGAACACCGCCAGCTCGTCGTCCGCAAAGCCCTCCGCCCTGCGGGCAAGCTCCTCGTACCGGCCAACATCCCGCAAAACCGCCTCGTACAACGCCTTCTTCATAAACCTCTACCTCTCATAAA
>JAUJMB010000358.1 GCA_030447045.1 Rubrobacteraceae bacterium
GATCGTCCAGTCGTTCCAGCTCGGGGAGGATTGGATCTGGTGCTACGTGGACGAGGTAGTCATGGAGCCAAGGTAAAGACGGTGCAGCGTCTCCTTCGTGTCCTCCCAGGCGTCCAGCGGCAGCGGCGGGAGTACCGCCCCCGAAGCGCCTTCAGGTACCACCCCTAATTCCCTCTCCCTGGCGCCTACCCTGCATCCCCCCGATATAACCCGAAGCAGAACACCCGGGTCGCGCTCCGGGCGGCTCAGTGCGCCTCGATGCGAAGCTCGACGTCCCCGGCGTGGGCGCGCAGCGCGCCGGTCCCGCCGATGGGGAACGTGAAAGCCGGCGTGGTGTGCCCGAAGCTCGCGTTGGCGATGATAGGCATGCGACCGAGTTCCGGCTTGGCGCCGACGATCTCTTCGAGGATCTCGAGGTCCATGTTGGAGGCGCGCTGGAAGCGGCCGAAGACGAGGCCCCGCACGCCCTCGAAGCCGGGCTGGTGGATGAGGGACTGGAGCGTGCGGTCGAAGTGCACGGGCTTTATCTCCTCGTCGTCCTCCAAGAGCAGGATGGTGCCTTCGAGGTCCGGCATGTACGGCGTGCCGAAGAGCAGGGCCAGTGTGCCGAAGTTTCCCCCGAGGATGGTTCCATGCGCCTCCCCCTCGTTGAGCACTTCGTAGCCGGGGTTCGCCAGGAGGTCGCGGTTCTCCTGGTCGAGGTACCACGGGTCGTCGCTCCAGTGGTCGGCGGGCTCGACGCCGTAGGGTCCCTCCCGCATCAGGCACCTCTCGAAGTGGTCCAGCGTGTACAGGAGGCCCCGCTCCATCGAGAACGTCGAGAAGTGCGGGCCGGAGTAGGTGACGAGGCCCGCCCTAGCGTACACGGCCGTGGCGAGCGCCGTGATGTCCGAGAAGCCGCAGAGCACTTTAGGGTTCTCCCCGATAAGGTCGTAGTCCAGGCGGCCGAGCAGCTGGTTGGAGTTGTAGCCGCCGATGATGGTGAGCATGCCCGCGACGTCCGCGCTGGCGAACGCCTCGTGAAGCTCGGAGACGCGTTCCCCGGCGGGCGAGGACTCGAAGCGGTCGAGGACCTCCCCGGACCCGCCGTAGGAGACCCGCAGCCCGAGCCCCTCCAACCGTCCCGCTGCGAACCTCCTTCGATCTTCGGGGATAAACCCGAGACCCGAGGACGGGGAGACGACGCGGACCTCGTCACCGACCTTCAGCTTGGCGGGGATGATGGCCTAACCTCCCGGTCCTCTCGAGGCCAGGCGCCTCAGTACGCGGCGTTGAGTATGCGCAGGGCCTCCAACTCCCTGTCGCCGAACCCGCCGGCGATGCCCGCGAACTCGTCCTCGGGCACGCCCACGTCGCGGAGCCTGTGCGGCAGCCCGAGACCCCGCACGAGGGAGGCGACCTGCCCGGCGGGGTCCCCGCCGAGGGCCTCGGCGAGCAGGCGCCAGCGCTCCTTCGGCGTCGTTTCCTCCGCAACTTCCAGGCTCGGGGCGAGGGTTATGCAGGAGGTTACGCCGTGGGGGACACCGTAGCTCGCCCCGATCCTGCGCCCCAGCTCGTGGGAGAGCCCCATCGGCGTATTGAGCGGCCCGAAGTACGAGAGCCACGCCGCGACCTGCAGCTCCGCCCGCGCCTCGAGGTCTTCTGGCCTCGCTCTGGAGACCGGCAGCAGGCCCATCAGGCGCCGGGCCCCCTCGAGGCCCGTCACGTCGGTGACGGGGTGGTCCCCACCGTAGAGGAAGCCCTCTACCGCGTGATCCAAGGCCCTGATACCGGTGGAGAGCCAGAGGCGCTCCGGCGTGAAGACCGAGGCCTCGGGGTCCAGGATCACGACGGGCGGGACGGTCTTCGGGTCGGCGAAACCGGCCTTCTTGCCTGCCGCCTCGTCCGTCACCCCGACGCGGTGCGCCCACTCCGCCCCCGAGAGCGTGGTCGGCACCGCGACCTGCGCCGGGTACCCGAGCTGCCGCGCCACCGCCTTCGTCCCATCTATAACGCTCCCGCCGCCGACGCTTACGAGAAGGTCCGCCCCCGCGGATTCTGCCTCCCCCGCCGCCCGCTCCACCGCGCTCCCCGGCGTGTGCTCGCCCATGCCGACGTGGGT
>JAUJMB010000067.1 GCA_030447045.1 Rubrobacteraceae bacterium
TTTGTGGTCGATGCGGACCCGATGGGGCCCCCGGTAATTCATGGCTAGCACGGAATCGGTTCCTCTCTCTCGCGGCCTCTGTAACATTCCTCGTCCTACCGATGGGTATATGCCCCCGCCGCCGCCGATCGAAGCCGTGGCGTGGGAGGCGGGCGCCGCGAGACGGCCGGCGGGGGTCCGAGTTTTCTGGTACCGTCCCCGCGCGGTCGCCCCATAAGCGAGATCTAGACGGAGGAGACATGGACCTCGGGCTGAAGGGCCGTTCCGTCCTCATAACCGGAGGGTCGGGCGGCATCGGCCTCGCGACGGCCCGCGCCTTTGCCGCCGAAGGGTGCGCCCTGCACCTCGCGGCGAGAGGGGCCGACAACCTCCGGGCGGCCCGGGAGGAGATCTCGCGCGACTCTGACGTGCCGGTCGCCGTCCACGCCGTCGACCTTAGCGAGGCCGAGAACGCGCTGCGGTTGGCCGATGCCTGCGCCGACGTGGACGTCCTGGTCAACAACGCTGGCGCCATACCGGGAGGTGGGATCGGGGAGGTCGACGACGGGCGCTGGCGCGAGGGGTGGGACCTCAAGGTCTTCGGCTACGTCAACTTGATGCGGGCGCTCTACGCGGAGATGAGGGCCCGCGGGCGCGGCGTCATCGTAAACGTTATCGGGACCGCCGGCGACCAGAGACCGGCGGACTACGCGGCCGGCGTTTCGGCCAACGCGGCCCTCGCGGCGCTCACGCGGGCGCTCGGCGGGGAGAGCCTCGACCACGGCGTGCGGGTCGTCGGGGTCAGCCCCGGCGACATGACCAACACGCGCGGCGTAGAGTTCCTGCGTCGCCAGGCCGAAAAGGAGTTCGGCGACCCCGACCGCTGGCGCGACCGGCTCGCGCGCCTGCCGGGCGGACGCGCCGCGACCTCTGAGGACGTGGCCGACGCCATCCTGTTCCTCGCCAGCCCCCGCGCCGGCTACGTGAGCGGTACGGTGCTCACCATCGACGGGGGCCTAAGCTCCCGGCGCGCCGTCATCTGAACTCGACGGGCGCCTCACTCGTCTTTCAGCTCCAGGTACTCGTCCACCCGGAAGGTGAAGGCCTTCTCGGCGCGGTTCCCGGAGCCGTCCTCGACCACGATGCGTACCCGCGGACGTCCTCCGTGGCCCGCTTCTTTCAGGTGACCGGCCACGGCCTTGGCGCGGGCGTGAAAGCGGGAAGACTCCCCTGGCCCTAGCGTGAAGGGCAGGGCGTGATCCCCGCCGAAAGGCCCCTCGTAGACCGGCCGAGAGCCTCCTCCCGCGGAGACGTAGACCCTGGCTATCTCGACCCCTTCCGACCCGGTGTTGGTCACCTCGAAAAAGACGTGCAGGGGGGAGATATCCCCTCCGGGAGCGGCAAAGGCCCCGAGGGACTGCGAGAGCCGCAGGTCCGGCCCGCCCCCGAGCGCCCGTCTCAGCCAGCCCGCCACAGACACAGGATATGACAATGGGCGGACCGGCGCGAGCCAGGGCCACGGCGGTCGCGAAGCTACGCCGCCCTCGGGTCGGGGTCTTCGTGGTAGGCCCAGAGGTCGGTGTTGACGCGGAAGGGACGCCCGTAGGCGTTGCCCAGCCTGTCGGTCGCCTCCAGCGAGAGCCGGACGTTGCCGGCGTGGCCTTCTTTCTCCAGCGTGTTGGCCAGGCGGGTGAGCGAGAACCTGTAGCCGACGCCGTCCCCGGGGACGAGCTCCACGGGTAGCCCGTCGGCCGCGCCTGACCCCGCCACGTTGGCGGCGTCCCTGGCGAGGTGCAGGGGCAGCACCCGTTTGTGGACGGGGTCGAGCACCACCCGCCGCCCGAGCGGGCCCCCCTCGCGGAAGACCAGCCTGACGGCGTTCAGGTACGCGACCCGCTCGCCCTCGTTGGAGATGGCGAAGCGCACCACCGCGGAGCCCCGCGGGTACTCCACGCCGTGCTCCCGCAGAAAGTCCCCGAGCCTCATGTACAACCCCTCCTGGGACTCATCATGCACCTGGGGCGCGGGGGAGCCGCCCGGGACCTCCGGTACGCCTACGCGGTACTCGTAGCGGCACCGGATCTTTAGCCTCGGCTTCCGGTCCCTCCTCTGAAGGTAGAGGTTGACCAGTGAGAGCAACAGCGCCAGCACCGAGACCACCGTGGGCCCAGCCCCCGTCAGATCCTCACCCCTCATGCGCCCAACACCCTCGCCCACCCCCCGCAACCCTCCCCGCGCCCAGGACCGGTAGGCCCCGAAGACCCGGCACGGAAACGGCCGTCTTTTTGTCTTCACTGTACTACAAACATTAGTTTGTAGTCTACGTCGAGGCGGGGTGGCCCGCTGGGGAGTGGGGGAAGAACGGGGCCGTTCTCGCCCCTTTGCTCGGTGACTCTTGGCTCTGGGGCTTCTCCCTAGTGGATCGTTCGGGAGAGTACCTCGTGCATGCGGTCGAGGGCGCGGGAGATGTTCTCCCTGGAGTTTGCGTAGGAGAGGCGGAGGTGGCCCTCGCCGTGGCGGCCGAAGGCCGTGCCCGAGAGGCAGGCGACCCCGGCCTCTCGGAGGAGGAGGTCGGCGAGCTCGTCGGCCGGGCGGCCGGTGCCGGAGACCTTCGGGAAGGCGTAGAAGGCGCCCTGGGGGGAGATGCACTCGACGCCCGGCAGGTCGTTCAGGCCGGCCACGATCAGGTCGCGGCGGGCCCTGAACTCCTCGAGCATCCGGTCCACGGCGTCCTGGGGACCCGCGAGCGCGGCGAGGCCCGCGTGCTGGGTGGCGGCGGCCGTGCAGGAGTTCGAGTTGACCTGCAGCTTCGTCACCTGCTCGGCCAGGGCTTCCGGCATGACGCCGTAGCCGAGGCGCCAGCCCGTCATCGCGTAGGTCTTCGAGAAGCCGTCGAGGATGATCGTCCTCTCGTCCGGGCCGAAGCCGTTCTCTGAGGCGATGCTGGCGAAGGAGCCGGAGTAGAGGAGGCGGGCGTAGATCTCGTCGGAGAGCACCGCCACGTCGGGGCGCCCGCGCAGGATCTCAGCGATGCCCCTTATGTCCTCCTTCGTAAAGACGCCGCCGGTCGGGTTGGCCGGGGAGTTGAGGATCACGAGCCTCGTCTTCTCGCTCAGGCCTTCTCTGAACTCGTCCAGATCGAACCTGAACCCGTTCTCCTGGCGCAGCGGGACGAAGACCGGGGTCCCGCCGACGAAGTCCACCATGCTCTCGTAGATGGGGAAGGCGGGGTTCGGCATAAGGACCTCGTCGCCCGGTTCGACGAGCGCGAGGATGGCGAAGAACATGATCGGCTTCCCCCCGGGCGTTACGACGACCTGGGCCGGGTCGACGTCGATGCCCCTGCTCTCGGCGACGTCGGCGGCGATGGCCTCGCGCAGCTCGGGGATGCCGGCCGTCGGGGTGTAGTGGGTCTCCCCGGAGCGGAGCGCCCGGCAGCCGGCCTCGACGATGTGCTCCGCCGTGTCGAAGTCCGGCTCCCCGATCTCCAGGTGGATGATCTCCTTCCCCTGGGCTTCCAGCGCCTTTGCCCTGGCCAGAACGGAGAAAGCCGTCTCCGTGCCGAGACGCCCCATACGACCCGCCAGCTTCACAAGATCCCTCCCTCTCCGCTCCCCGTGGCACTCGCATTACACCACGGCGCGGACGCGGTATCATCGGGCCGCTCTTGGCGGCCGGGGAGAGGTCCCGGTTCCACGGTTTTTTGAGGGGAGACCTTTGGTCGCGGAACGGAACGAAGGGCTGCGCTTCGACCTCGGCGCCTTCGACCTGGACGGCACGCTGCTGCGCCGGGACCTCGAGATCACGGACCGCACCCTGGCCGCGATAGAGGGCCTGCGCCACCAAGGGATGCGCCTCGTCGTCGCCACGGGGCGGCGCTACGAGTCGGCCGTAGAGCACGCCGAAAGGCTCGGCTTCGGCGGGGAGGACCCCGTGGTCTGCTACGGCGGCTCCATGGTCCGCCGCATGGACGGGGAGACGCTCCTGCACCGGACGCTGCCCAAGGAGCTCGGCCTGGAGGTGCTGGAGTGGGCCGCCGAGCGCGATTTGCACGCCCGCGTCTTCGTGGACGGGCGTGTGATCACCTCCCCAAACAGCCCGGCCGCCCTGCGGTTCTCGAAGCGGCTCGAGGAGCCCGGCGTCGTCGTGGTCGATTCGCCGGCCGGGTGGCTCGCCGGCGCCGGAGAGGAGCCGACGAAGCTCGTGATCGTGGACCACCCCGACGACGTGCCGGGGTGGCTCGGGGAGGCCCAGGATGCGTTCCGGGGCAGGCTCTTCGTGACCCGCAGCCTGCCGCACTACGTCGAGGTCGGCGGCCTCGAAGGCACAAAGTCCACGGCGCTGGAGTTCCTCTGCGAACGGTGGGGGATAGACCCCAAACGCGTGCTCGCCTTCGGGGACGCGGACAACGACGCTGACATGCTCCGCTTCGCCGGGTGCGGGGTGGCCGTGGGTCCGATGACGGCCGGGGTGCGCGAGGCCGCCGACGAGGTGGTCCCCGGCGTGGACGAGGACGGGGTCGCCCTCTACGTCGAGAAGCTCCTGGGGGGCCTGTAGTGCCCGAGTTGCCGGAGACCACCGTCATATCCCAGGACGTCGCCGCGCTCGCCGCCGGGCGCGAGGTCGTGCGGGCCGGGGTCTTCCGGCCGGACGTTACGAACGTGGAGATGGAGGAATTTCCGCGCAGGCTCGTCGGGCGGAGGCTGATCGGTACCGGCCGTCGCGGCAAGATCATCGTCCTGGACTTCGGCGACGTCGTCGGCATCGTGCACCTCGTCATCTCGGGCCGCGTCCTCCGCCTCCCGGAATGGCAAGAACCGGACAGGATGAACACCGCCGTCCTCGAGTTCGACGGTGGTCTAGTCCTCGCCTTCACCCGCCTCTGGCTCGGCTACTTCGACCTCTACGAACCCGGCGAAGAAGAGCGCCACCCGCTCATCTCCCGCCTGGGCCCCGACCCGTTCTCGGACGATTTCACCGTCGAGTACCTCGCGCGGGCCTTCGGGAGAAAGGCCAACATAAAAGGCCTCCTCCTCGACCAGTCGGTCGTCGCCGGCCTCGGCAACATCTACGTCGACGAGGTCCTCTTCGCCGCCGGCGTCCACCCGACCCGCAGGGCCGACACCCTGACCCTCGAGGAGACGGAGAAGATCCACGCCGCCACCCGGGACATACTCCGCCGCGCCATAGACCTCCGCGGCACCACCTTCGACTCCTACCACGACGCCTTCGGCGAGACCGGCCAGTACCAGCACCAGCTCCAGGTCTTTACCCGGGCCGGCGAACCCTGCCCCCGATGCGGCACCCTTATAGGCAAGAGCCGCGTCGCGGGCCGCGGAACCTACACGTGCCCGAACTGCCAACCGTTGTAGGCGTCGGGTTTCAGGTAACCGCGCGCTCTCATACGGAGCCCGCGTCGCCGCAACGATGTCGCCGAGCCTGCCGTCGGTGCCACACGTCTGCGTGCCGAACCGCAGGCCTGAAACCTGCGGCCTAAAGCCTCACCGCGTTGACTCTATAAGGTCCGGGTTCTCGTCGGCCAGGTCTCTGGCTTCGGCGTAGGCCTGTTCGGCCCTCTCGTAGTCGTTGCCGACCTGTTCGAGGAGGTTCTCGGCCTCTTCGCGGTTGTTCTGGAGGGAAGGGTCCTCTTCGAGGAGGCTGTAGAACTGTATCTCGCGGTTTTCGGCGGAGATCTGGGCCTCCATGGCGTCGGAGAGGGTGCCGGCGTAGCGCTTCACGGCCGGGTCCACGTCGAGGTCGTCTACGACGCCCAAAGAGTCCCTGGCCTCCTGCAGTTTCGAGCGGGCCCCCTCCATCTTCTCCCTGGCCTCCGTTATGCGGTCTTGCTGGGCCGAGGGGTCGTTGCCGGATTCGATCTGCTGCTTCACGTCCGCGTAGGTACCGCGGGCATCGTCGAAGAGCCTGTTGTGCTCGGCTATGGCGTCGTTCGCCTCGGAGATGGCCCTGTCGGCCCGTTCGCCGGGGCTCGGCCCGAAGACGCCGGAGCAGCCGGCGAGGAGGAGGGTGGAGAAGATCACAACGGAGAACGCCCGACGGTTTATCATGTGTTGCATGAGCGAGGGAAGTCTACCGCCTTTCGGGATACCCGGGCCGAGGTCCGTGCCGGGCGTGCTCAAGCGCGTCCTCGGCCGCTTCCTGGGGCGG
The DNA here is from genome assembly GCA_030447045.1 of Rubrobacteraceae bacterium. The sequence continues at coordinate 6,145 of JAUJMB010000067.1, forward strand.
CCGCGCCCCGGCGCGCACGAACCCACGCCGGATGCCGCCGTTGCGTCTCGCGCGGGGGCGGCCATCGGGCGTCACGCCGGCGAGCACGCCACGCTCTTCGAGCGGGCGGAGCGGCTGGCGGTCAAGGCCGGCCGGTTGGAGGAGGCAGGCACCCCGAGCGAGAGCGCCAGCAACCGGGCCGCGCGTGCCAGGGAAGAGGTCGAGGCCAGCCTGACAGCGCTGCGCGACGCGTTCGTCGCCTCCGAGGGAGAAGAGGGCGCCAGGGCCTTCGACCGGGAGGTCGGCCGCAGGTTCCCGGCGCTCGGGCCGCTCGGCCCGTACGGCTAGCACCCTCTTCGGACCCGCGGTTCTCTTACTCTCCGGTGATCGAGCCGTAGGCCTGCTTGGCGAAGTCGCGGGCCTGCTGCCCCGTCTGGGGGCTCAGGAACAGGAAGCCGACGGCCGCCAACAGGAGGAGGAAGAAGAACTTCCTGCCCCCGCCGCGCTGGCGGACCTTCTGGCCGCGGACGCGCTTGGTGCCCTCCTGGGCCGCCCCCGCCGCCGCCTCGACCTGCTTGCGCAGCTTGTCGTCGTCCCAGAGACGGGTGACGATATCCGTCGGGTCCTCGCCCGAGAGCTCGTCCATGATCTTGCGCGCCGACTCTATAAAGACCCTGAGGTTGTCCCTCAGGTCGTCATCGTAGAGCAGCCGCTCGGCCACCGGCTTCGCGCCGGCGTAGGCCGCCGCCAGCGTTCCAACCGGTAGCAACGACGTGCTCTGGGCCTGCCCTTTCAACATCTCCGCCCGGCTCTTCCTGCCAAACACGCGAAACCTCCCTGCAGATCCTGACCTCTACGAAGACTACATCATACCCGTTTGCCCGAACCTCTACCCCAGGGGCCTGAGCCTCACCTCCAACGCCTCGCCGTCGACGCTTACCTCCTGGAAGCCGTCGTCCCCGTCGGCGCCGAGATCCAGGCTCCGCGCCAGCACCTCGGCCTTGAAGTAATCCCCCCAGCGCCCCCCGAGCAACTCCGCGACCCGCCCGTTGCCCCGCAGCCCGACGGAGATGCCCTCCTCTATCTCGAAGCCCCCGTCCCTTCTGAGGTTCTGGACCTTGTGGACGAGCTCCCGCACGAGCCCCTCGTCCTCGAGCTCTCCGTCGAGCCGCACGTCGAGGGCTACCGAGAGCCCGCCCTCGCGCGCCAGGGCGTAGCCCTCCCTCTCCGTAGGCTCCACGAGCAGCTCCTCGGGCGAGAGCTCGACCTCCTCGCCGTCGACCTCGACGGCGACGGCCCCGCCGGCCGCGGCCCGCGCCCCGACGGAGGGCGGGGCCTCGGCCAGCGCCCGCCGGATGCCGGGCACCAGCCTCCCGTACTTCGGACCGACCACCCCGAGGTTGGGCTTGAGGTCGTAGTGGGTCACGTCCTCGGCCGCCCCGAAGCGTAGAGACTTGACGTTCAGCTCGTCGAGGACGATGTCCTTGAGGTCCCCGACGCCCCCCGCCAAATCCCCGCCCTCGGACGACTCGTCCACCACCACGACCTCGCGCAGGGGCTGGCGGGTCTTGACGGCGGCGGCGTTGCGGGCGGCCCGCCCGAGCGCGACGACGCGCCTTGCTGCGGCCATGCGGCGGGAGAGCCCCTCGTCGACCAGCCCCTCGTCGGGGAGGGGCCAGGCCGCCAGGTGCACGCTGTCGGGGGCTTCGGGGTCGGCGTTCAGGACCAGGTTCTGGTAGAGCTCCTCGGCGACGAACGGGGTGAAGGGGGCCGTGAGCTTCG
>JAUJMB010000068.1 GCA_030447045.1 Rubrobacteraceae bacterium
AGCATCCAGACTTCGGGGACGACCTCCGCGACCACCCTTCCCTCGTCGAAGACCCTTACCGTGGAGCTCTCGGAGACGGCCACGGCGACCGCGTCCGTGTTGCGGGAGATGGAGGCCGCCGCCATGTGGCGGCTGCCGAGGCCCAGGGGGAGGTCGAGGTTGTCCGAGGCCGCGTTCAGGTAGCGGGCCGCGGAGACGACCACGCCCTCGTCGGCGACGACGAAGGCGCCGTCGAGCTGGGCGAGCTCCTTCACCGTCTCGCGCATGTCCGGGTCCTTTACGTGTTTTGCGTCGTCGGGGTGGCCGGCCAGAGGGTCGAGGATGAGGGGCCTCGAGCGGGCGAGCACCTCCTCGTGGTCCCCGACGGCGAAGAGCGTCCCGATCTTGCGCCCCTCCCGTCCCTCGCGCGCTATCTCCACCGCGAGCTCGACTACCCTCTTGAGGGTCCTGTTGTTGACGCCGCGCTCCTCGGAGCAGATCTCACCGATGGGATCCTCGAACCTGTCGAGCAGGCTCTCGGGGCCGACCCTGCGAACCGGGACGCTCGTGCGGCCGCCTGCGGCCTCCTCGACCGCCCGGAGCAGCGCTTCCAACTCCAGGGGGCCTCTGTACGGCGCGCCGTTGAGGAAGATGCCCGGGGTGCCGCGCACGCCGTCCCGCTCGCCCGCGAGGCGGTTCTCCTGGACCCGCTCGGCGTGGCGATGCCCGGATAGATCCTCGTCGAAGCGCGCGAGGTCGAGCTCCAGCCGGGTCGCGTAGGAGCGCAGGTCGTCGTCGGCGAGGTCCTCCTGGTTCTCGTAGAGGAGGGCGTGCATGGGCCAGAAGTGGCCCTGGGCGCCGGCCGCCTCGGCGGCTTCGGCCGCCCGCCGGGCCAGCGGGTGAACGGAGTCGAGCGGGTAGTGGCGGAAGACGAGGCGCGCCTTGCCGGCCGCCCTCTCGACCAGTTCCTCCAGAACCGGCCTCGCCCCGGCGCAGTAGGGGCACTGGTAGTCGCCGTACTCGACGAGCGTCACCGGCGCGTCGGCCGGCCCTACGGCGTGATCCCCGCCCCTGGTCCCTGCGATCTTCATCCCGTCTCCCGTCCCTCGCGTTCCGTTGGCGTGTCTTCCTGCACGGTCCTCTCCGCCAGCCGCCCAAGCACGATGGCCGCCGGCGACATCTCCCGCAGCAGCGGCGTCCGCAGCACGCCGTCTGTCCCCCAGAGCGCGACCCCGAGCGCGACCAGCAGCATACCGGTGCCGAGGCTTAAACCCCCGAAAGTGCCCGCCTGCCCCTGACGGGCGATCCGCGCGAGCATCTACGCCGGGGGCAACCTGGGCGTGGTCGCCAGAACCTCTTCCCGCACCAAAGCCGCCGCAGGACCAGGGAACGAGGCACCATACTTCTCCCGGATGGCCCCGCCGACCCTCTCGATGGTCCGCGCGTCCGTCTCCGGCACGTGTTGGTCGCCTACCCGGAGCGTCACCTCCAGGTTGGCCGGCGCCCCGCGGTACGGACGGCCCTTCCCGCCGCGCGCGGAGCGCACGAAGGCGCCGTCCGAGACGATGGTCCAGATCACGGCCCCCTCCGGGGGCGGGGATGGTAAAGGGGTTCGGTCCCTGACGATACCCTTACCGCTCATGCCGCCAACCTACCCCATCCCGGCCAGCATCTCGCGGGCCCGGCCCGGGTTCATCGCGACGTTGTAGACGGGGGAGCCCGATTCTTGCCTCCGGCTCTCGGCGAGCGTGCCCGCGTCCACCGGGGCGAAGCCTATATCTTCGATCAGGCCCGAGACGATCCCCTTCGCCTCCTCTTCGTCCCCGGAGACGAAGATCGCCTCCCGCTCCTCGACCGGCCTATCGGGCCGCCCGTTCTCCCTGAGCCTAACAAAGTAGATGGTGTTGAAGGCCTTGACCACACGGGCGCCGGGCAGGTGTTGCTGGATCAACTCACTCGAGGCGAGGCCCCCGTGCTCCACCTCCCCGTCGCGAGCCGGGTAGTAGTTGGAGGCGGTTACGAAGACCTTGCCCGCCAGCCTGTCGGACGGCAGGCTCCCGTACCGGCCGAAGGGGATGGCCTCCATCACCACCTCCCCGAACGCGGCCGCCTCCTCGACGGTCGCGGCCCGGACGCCGGGCCCGATCTCCTCGACCAGGCCCCCCAGCGTCTCGGGCCCGCGCGAGTTGCTGATGGCGACCTCATGACCGGCCGCCGCGAACAGCCGCGCCGCGTTGGCGCCGATGTTGCCCGAGCCTATGATGCCGATGTTCACCCCTCGTCTTCTTTCTTCTGCTCCGCCAGGTAGAGGATCGGGTCCTCTGCGGGATCCGGACCGCCCTCCTCCGAAGCGTCGCGCCGCGGAGCGGGCTTGCGGGTCATGCTCGTGCCCCGAGGGCCTCGTCGAGCTGGGCCTCTATGCGGGCCTTCGGCAGCGCCCCGACGACCCGGCCGACCTCCTCGCCGTCCCTGAAGACGAGCAGCGTCGGGATGGAGCTTACCCCGTAGCGCACGGCTATCTCCGGGTTCGCGTCCACGTCCAGCTTGAAGACGTCCAGGCTCTCGGCCCTCTCGCCGGCGATCTCATCCACGATAGGCCCTACCATCCGGCACGGCGCGCACCACGCGGCCCACAGATCCACCAGAACGGGCCTCCCCGCCCCCAGAACCTCCGTCTCCCAACCCGCCGTCTCCACGTTCCTGACCTCGGACATCAGCCACTCCTTACTCTCTAACCATGAACGAACGCCAAGATTATGCTCCCCTTACCCCAGATAGTCAAACAATCGCTTGTGTGTTCAAGTGTTTGACTGGCGTCGCGATGCGAAGTAAGATAGGTGTCATGGTGGAGAGAGGACAGGGGCGTGCTTCGGGGGTGGATCTCGAGCGCCGGGCGAAGGTCTTCGCGGCGCTCTCGGACCCGAACCGGTTAAAGATAGTGGAGTTGCTCAGGGAGCGGGAGGAGCTGTGCGGCAAGGAGGTTGCGGGGGCGCTTGGGATCAGCCTCTCGCTCTACTCCCACCACGCGCGGGCGCTCAGGGAGGCCGGCATCATAACCCGCCGCAAGAGCGGCCAGACCGGCTACTGCTCCCTTGACCGGGAGCTTCTCGAAGACGCCCTCGGCTCGCTCAGCCGCTAGGGAGAGCCGACAGAGGAGAGCCTGCGGCGGTAGCCGTTGGCGGTAGCTGGTGGGGCGCGTGTGATACGGTTCGCGGGCGGCCGTGCTCGGGGTCGTTAGTGTAGAGAAGGCCCGGGCGACAGGAACGGAGGTGCCGGATCTTTACCACCGAAGAAGCGTCCGGGAGGGCGGAGAAGGAGCACGCCTACCCCGGCGACCTCGCGGGTTTCGTGCGGGAGCGCTGGGATCGGCATCCCAAGGGTGCCGAGGAGACGGACGGGGCTGGGTTGCCGGACGGTCCGGTCCTCGAGGTCCTGCTCTCGACCTGCTACCAGGCGAGCCTGCTGCGCGAAGAGGAGCGGCCGGTCGTCTTCCGCATGATCTTCGCCGAGCCGCACTGCTTCCCCGAGGGGGACGGCCCGCCGGACGGGCTGCACCGCCTCGAGTTCGAGGAGCCCAGGACCTTCGACGAGCACGAGCTCAGGCGGCTCTCGCCCGCGGCGGACTTCGACCGCTCCCTCATCGCGGTGGGCACCGACGAGGACGGGGAGACCAGGATCTGGGGCGTCGTCCACTCGGGGCCGCGGTGGCTGCGGGGCGTGCAGGGCGGCCGGGAGCCATCGGCGCCGCTGCCCCCCGTGCCGGTCGTCGAGGTCGAGGGGCCCGGGCGGCTGCAGGTAAAGAAGGGCTCCGTCTCCGTCGCGGAGCTAGAGGCCGGGAGGCTCTCTGCCTCCTACGCCGACGTCTTCGCCTCCCAGTGGCTGCCGGACCTCTTCGCGCCCGTCCGGGCCGAGCTCGTCGAGCTGCACGAGGAGGCGCGCCGGGAGGCCGCGTCTCTGGATGAGCCGTGGGCCCCGCTCGACCCCGACCTTTCGCGCAAGGTCGCCCAGCAGATGTTCCGGCGGCTCGTCTCCACCGTGCGCAACGCGCACCACGGGGGGACCATCGTCATCGTGCCGCCCGAGAGGGCAGAGGAGGTGCTCGCAGGCGAGCACGTCTCGCTCAAGCACGCCTTCGTGGACGGCGAGCCCAGGAGGCGCTTTCGAACCCTGATCGTGCGCATAATGAACCGCCTGGCCGAGTCCCACGGGAGGGGAGAGGATGTCGCCTACCCCAGGGCCGTCGGCTGGGAGGAGTACGTCTGGAGCGAGGACCGGATGCTCGCCGAGCTCGACGAGGCCATCTTCGAGTTCGCCCACCTCGTCGCCGCCCTCGCCGCCGTCGACGGCGCCGTAGTCATGACCCGCCGCTTCGAGCTCCTGGGCTTCGGCGGTGAGATCTCCGGCGAGCTCGAGCCCGTCCACGCCGTGCGCAAGGCGCTCGACCTCGAAGGCGAGAGCACCATAGAAGAGGGCACCCAGGGCGTCGGCACCCGCCACCGCTCGGCCTATCGCCTCGCCGGCGCCCTCCCCGACGTCCTCCTCGTCGTCGTCTCCCAGGATGGTGACGCCCGCTTCGTCAGGAACAAAGACGGCAACGTGACGTGCTGGGACCAGGCCTAAAAACCGTCAGCCTCTAGCGATCAGCCATCAGCTTCGGCCTCCTCGCCGCCGGAGGCGCCGAACCCAGGCACGCCCGTGCCCGTCCCGTCGTTACGCCGGGTGAGCACCCCGTCGCATGAAACCGGACCGTCGACCCGCGTCCACCCGTAGGGGCGGGTTTCAAACCCGCCCGCGCCAAGATTCACGCGACGCCCCCGATGCGGGCCGGATAAAGGCCGCCGAGAGCGTGAGCGCGCCCACGAGGAGGAAGAGCCCACCCAGCCCGTACCGGTCCGCCGCCGCCCCCACCGCGGCGGGCCCCAAGATGCTCCCGATCCCGAACAGGAGCAGGGCGGCGCTGAAGCCGGTAGAAGGCCGCTCCCGGAAGACGTCGGAGCTCCATACCGAGAGCAGCGCGCTCATGAACATCACCCCCGACCCGAAGAGGACCGCCGACGCGGCCACGACCGGTAACGACCCCGGGGCCACGCCGAGAAGCCCGGCAGCGACGCCCAGGGCGACGAGCGTCGCGGCGAGGGTGCGGCGCAGCCCGAAGCGGGCCACCGCGTCCCCCGTCGCCAGCCCGGAGAACCCGAAGACCCCGAGCGCGACGTAGAGCAGCGGCCCCGTGGCCGGTCCCGAACCGGCCGCGCCGGAGACCAGGTCGACGGCGAAGGACCAGTACACCGCGTTGATCACACCGAAGGAGAGCGCCACGCCGAAGAGCGGGGCCGACGCCGCGCACCACAACCACCCTAGACCGGGCCAAGCGGCCGTCTTCGTCTCTGCGGCGTTCGCGGGCCCGCGGGGGAGAAGCGCCGCGTTCAGCGCGGCGACGGCCAGCGAACCGGCGGCGAAGGCAATCCAGGCGGCGCGCCACGGGAGCCCGTAGGCCGCGGTGGAGAGCGCGACGAGTCCCGTGACCGCGATGCCAAAGGTCGTGCCCGTGCTTATGACCGAGAGGACCCGGTCCCTCGAAGGCGCGGGCACCGTCCGCCCGACGGCGTCGTTGTACGGCGCCCACGACCAGCCCGCGCCCGTCCCGGCCAGGACGACGCCGGCGGCGAGAACGGCCGGGTTCGAGGAGAGGGCCACCAGCGCCATACCCACGCCGGCCGAGAGGAGCCCGGAGAGCACCGGCAGCCGCGGCCCGGTCCGGGAGGCCAGCAGCCCCACCGCGAGAAGCGCGGCCAGGTACCCGGCGTAGAGCCCGCTCGCCACAAAACCGAGCGTCTGCGTGGACAGCCCGAACTCCTCCCGTATCTCCGGCAAGAACAGTCCGTAACCGTTGCGCGCCGGTCCGAAGGTCGCCGCCGTAGCGGAGAACCCGGCGAAACCCAGACGCCTGGCCGCATCCACCGCTACGCCGCCGCGCCGCCCGGGTCCCCCGCGAAGAACTCCGCCAGGATATCCGCCACCTCCTCCGGCGCGTCCTCCGTGACGAAGTGCCCGGCGCCCGGGACGAGCCGAACCTCGGCACCGGGGATCTCACCCGCAAGGGTCTCCGCCTGCGAGGGGTCCAACCACGCGTCCTCCCCGCCCCAGACGACCCGCACGGGTACCCGCAACGAGCCCAGCAGCGTCTCGACCTCGGCGGTGTCCCGCTCGAGCAGCGCCCCGTCCTTTCTCAGGTACGCGGCCTGTCCTTCGGGCCCCCGCCATTGCGAGAGGTACGCCTCGAACGCTCCCCCGTCCATCGGCCGGCTCGTCGTCTCGCGCAACCTGGCGGCGACGTACGCCTCGAAGACGCCGGGCGGCATCGTCCGGTACGCGCCCAGGTGCTCCTTGACGTGTCCGAGCGCCGGCGTCCCCCAGGGCGTCAACACTACCGCGTCTAGAAGCGAGATCCCCCGAAATCCCACCCCCTCGACCAGGTGCGCCCGCAACGCGATGCCTCCCCCTATGTCGTGCCCCGCAACCGCGGGCCCCTCCAACCCCCACGCTTCCACGAGCTCCGCCAGCGCCCGACCCTGCGCGGCGATGGAGACGTCCTGCCCCTCGTACCTCTCGGACCCCCCGAAACCCAGCAGGTCGTAGACGTAGACGGCGTAACGCCCCGCGAGAACCTCCACCACGCGCCTCCAGAGGTAAGACGAACTCGGCGTCCCATGCACCAGGACCACGGGAGGTCCCTCCCCGAACACCCCGAAAGCCACCTCTCCACCGCCCGTCCGAACGCGCCCCCCAAGCTCCCAACGTCCATCCCAGACCATAGCCTCTCCTCTTCTTGGTTACTAATAAACACTTTACGATAGTAACTATTACCGGTCAATAGGTTTTGGGGGTAATATGTTGGTGTGGGTGAAGAACGCGCCATAGACTGGGATGGCCTGCGGCTGAAACCGGCGCCGGGGCCGGCTGCGCTCGTGCAGGGTTTCGTGAACACGGCGAACGTGATGCACGGCTACGACCTGCTCGGGGACGTGGACGGGGCCAACGAGTGGCTGGGTGGGCACGGCTTGCTGGATGGCGGGCCGGGGCTGGACGAGGCGGGCAGGGTCGAGGTGGTCGCGTTCCGGGAGGGTCTGCGGGGGCTGCTCCTCTCCCACAACGGGGGCGAGGCGGGGGACGGCGCCGGGAGGCTCAACGAGTTGGCGGAGGACGCGCTGCTTCGGGTGCGCTTCGACGGGGAGGGTTCGCCCGAGCTGTTGGCGGCCGGATCCGGCGGCGCGGCCGGCGGGGTGGCGGCGCGGCTGCTCGTCGCGGTCTTGGGCGCGTCGTCGGGGGGGACCTGGCGGCGGCTCAAGGCGTGCCGCAACGGGGGGTGCCGGTGGGTTTTCTACGACGGTTCCAAGAACCGTTCTGGGAGCTGGTGCACGATGGACGTGTGCGGTTCGAGGGCCAAGATGCGCGCCTACAGGCGGCGCAGGTCCCCGTAGCCGGCCCTGCGGGGGAACGCGCGCTGGCCTAAACTCTGTATGTGGATTACGCGGAGGACAACACGCTAGCGCTGGTGATTCGCAGCCGTATCGACCGTCCCGGCATACTGCACGCGCTCACGAGCGTCATCCTGGAACACGGGGCGAACATAGCCTACGTGGACATCGCCGAGCGGCGCGAGGACGCCTCTACGGTCTACTTCGAGCTCGAGGGCGTCGGGGGTGAGGCCTCCGAGGTGCTCGTGCGGGACCTCCTGGCGTTGGAGATCGTCAAGGACGTCGAGCGGGCGCCGTCGTTCGCCAAGGTCTACGGGAAGCGGATCATCGTCGTCGGCGGCGGCGCCCAGGTGGGGCAGGTCGTCGTCGGCGCCGTAGCGGAGGCGGACCGGCACAACATCCGCGGCGAGCGCATCTCCGTGGACACCATCCCCCTCGTCGGCGAGG
>JAUJMB010000069.1 GCA_030447045.1 Rubrobacteraceae bacterium
GCGCCCGGGGCATGAGCTTCTTCTCCGTCGGGGGGAACGCCGGCTTCGCCCTCGGCCCGCTCGTCGCAACCCCGCTCGTCCTCGCCTTCGGCCTGCCCGGCACGCTCTTCCTCGCCCTCCCGGCCGCCCTGATGGCCGGCGTGATGTTCGCCGAGGGGCCGCGCATGCTGCGCCTCGCGCCAGAAGAAGCCTCGAGCGGAACGCGGGAGGTAGACGCGTCGCAGGAGCGGTGGGGGCCTTTCGGGGTGATGGTGGCGGTCGTCGCCGTGCGCTCGTTCGTCTACTTCGGGCTCGTCGCGTTCGTGGCCGCCTACTACGAGCGGGTGCACGGCGCCTCGGCGGCCCTCGGCAACGTGGCCCTGACGGTGATGCTCGCCGCCGGAGCGGTCGGCACGCTCCTCATGGGACCACTGGCCGACAGGTTCGGGCGCAAGGCCGTGCTCGCCTGGTCGATGGTCGTGCTCTGCCCGCTCGTCCTGGCCTTCACGTTCGTCGGGCCGTACGCGGGCATGGTGATGCTCGCGCTCGTCGGGGCCGCGACGGTGGGCACCTTCGGCGTGACGGTCGTGATGGGCCAGGAGTACCTGCCAGGCCGCATAGGCCTCGCCGCCGGGGTCACGATGGGCCTCTCCATAGGCCTCGGGGGCGTCGGCGCGCCCATCCTCGGCCTCCTCGCCGACGCCGGCGGCCTCCGGACCACCATGCTCGCCATCGCCGCGCTCCCCGTCCTGGGCCTCGTGCTCTCCCTCGCGTTGCCCGCCAGGACGGGCGCCTCGGACGGGGCTTGAGACCCGTGCACGGCCCCGCGTTCGTGTAACCGAACACCGTTTGGCGCCAAGCGTTCGGGTACTATAGCGCCGATGAGAAGGTCCCCCGATAACGGCTCCCGCGGCGCGTGAGAGGCTTCTACGGCCTCGGCGTGTTCGCCTACCGTTTCAGGTGGGCCGTGCTCGCGGTGTGGGCCGTCATCCTCGTCGCGAGCGCCTTCTTCGCCCCCAACCTCTCCGAGCGCCTGAAGGGCGGCGGTTTCGAGGGCTCGAACTCCGAGGCAGAGAGGGTCCAGAACGTCATGTCCGACGAGTTCGGGGTCTCCCCGGCCGCCCTGACGGTCGTCTTTACCGGGGACGGGCTCGACGCCAGGGGCCAGCCCTTCCAGGACGCCCAGGAAGAGGCGCTGGCCGAGGTCAGGGAGATGGAAGAGGTCAGGTACGTGGCCTCCTACGCCGGCTCCCAGGACGGGCGGTTTATATCAAGGGACGGGGAGAAGTCCTACGCCATCATCGCGTTCAGCGTCTCCATAGACGAGACCCGCAACGTGGTGGCCGAGGTCAGGGAGAAGGTGCGCTCCGAGAGGCTCGGCACGTACGTTACCGGGGCGCCCGCCGTCTACCAGGACCTAGAAGCCGCGAGCAACGAGGACGTTAAGCAGGCCGAGAAGTACGCCTTCCCCTTCGCCGTGCTCATCCTCATCTTCGCCTTCGGGACGCTAGTTGCGGCCGGGGTGCCCGTGATCATCGGCGGGGCGAGCGTGCTCGCCTCGCTGGCGATCATCTACTTTATAGCCGGCGCCTACGACATGTCCGTCTTCGTGCTCACGCTCTCCACGATGCTCGGCCTCGGGCTCGGCATCGACTACGCGCTCTTCGCCGTGAGCCGCTTCAGGGAGGAGCTCGAGGACTACCCGACGGCTGAGGCCGTGGCGCGCACCGTGGCGACGGCGGGGCGTTCGATCTTCTTCTCCGGGACGGCCGTCCTGATCGGGCTCTCGGGGCTGCTCTTCTTCCCCTTCATGTTCATGCGCTCCATCGGGGCGGCCGGCGTCATCGTCGTCTTCGTCTCCGTCTTCGCGGCCCTGACGTTCCTGCCGGCCCTGCTGGCCGTCCTCGGCCCGAGGGTGAACCTGCTTCGCATCCGGCGCACGAGCGGCGGCCCCGGATTCGGTTTCTGGAGCCGCAGCGCCGAGGTGGTGATGCGGCGTCCCTTCTTCGTGATCCTGCTCGTCGCCGTCATCCTCGCCGCCCTGCTCTACCCCGTCACGCACATGAAGGTGGGCATCCCCGAGGCCACGGTCCTGCCCCAGAAGTACGAGTCGCGCGCGGGCGACGACCTGCTCAAGGAGAACTTCGAGTACGCCGCCCTGAACCCCATGGAGATCGTCGCCGACCTCGACCGCGACCCGCTGACGGCCGAGGGCCTCGCCGACGCGAAGGCGCTCGGCGAACGCGTGCGCGCCGCGGAGGGCGTCGAGAGCGTCGAGAGCGTCTACACGGTGGGGGCGGGCGCCGCCCGCGACTACGCAGCGCGGGTCGGTGATGCCCGGTCGGAGGCCGAGCGCGAGGCCCAAGGACGGGTGGATGCGCTCGTCGAGGAGCAGATCCGGGAGCAGACGGAGAGGCGCACCGACGAGGCCGTCGCCCAGCAGCTCTCCGAGGTGGAGGCTACCTACGGCGCCGTTCCGCCCGGCACGGAAGAACGGGTCAGGGCCGAGGTCGAGCCGCGGGTCGCGGAGGAGGTCCGGGCGGCTGAGGGTCAGATCCGGGCCGAGGTAGAGCGCCGCGTCTTCCAGGAGGTCGACCGGCGCGTCCCCGAACTGCCCGAGGGCGTCTCCGCAGACGGCGATGTCACGCCAGAGGGGGTGGCGAACTTTCTGGAGCTTCCTGCCGCCCGCGAGTCGGAGGAACTGAAGAATGCCGTCGATTCCTACGTGGCCGGGGACCGGACGCTCATAAGGGCCGTCACCGAGCAGAACCCCTACACCCAGAGGGCCTACGGGGCGGTGGACGCGGTGAGGGCCGTGGAAGCCCCCGAGGGGACGAGCTTCCTGGTCGGCGGGCTCTCGGCGGGGCAGAAGGACTTTATAGAGAGCCTCTACAAGAAGGCGCCGCTCGCGGCCGGGTTCGTGATCGGGGTGACGTACCTTATACTGCTCCTCACCTTCCGCTCGGTCCTACTCCCCCTGAAGGCCGTCATCGTCAACATCCTGAGCCTCACCGCCAGCTACGGCGCCGTCGTCTTCGTCTTCCAGGACGGCAACCTCTCGGGCCTGCTGAACTTCACGCCTCTGGGCTTCGTGGACGCGACGCTCCCCATACTCATGTTCTGCACGATCTTCGGGGTCTCGATGGACTACGAGGTCTTCCTGCTCTCCCGTATCCGCGAGGCCTACGAGAACGGCGACTCGAACACGGCGAGCGTCTCCAAGGGCCTCGTCGCGACCGCCGGCATCATCACCTCGGCCGCCGCCATCATCATCGTCGTCACGGGCGCCTTCGCGTTTACCGGGATCATACTCACCAAGGCCGTCGGCCTCGGCCTCGCCGTCGCCGTCTTCGTGGACGCCACCATCATCCGCATCCTCCTCGTCCCCGCCACCATGCGTATTCTCGGCGACTGGAACTGGTGGCCCGGCGGGCGCAAGGCGACGTTCCGCGCCGACCCGAAACGGTAGGGGCGGAGTTTAGAACCGTCGGCGGCTACTGGTAGCTGATCACCGCCGGTTTCGGTTCCAGCCTGTCGAGGACCTGCTCCGGCGACAGCAGCGGCGTGTCTTGGTCGTAGAAGAGCTTGAAGCCGCCGTACTGGATCGGCTCGTCGCGCACCAGCAGGTCGTACTTCTCGAACTTCTGCTGCGGCGTGCCGAAGCCGTCGGCGTGGAGCACCATCTCGACGTTCGGAACGGGACGCAGCATCTCCTTGTTCTGGATCATGCCGCTCTCGAACTGGTGGATGACGAGCACCTTCGGCGGCAGGTCCTTCTCCTCTACGAGCCTCGAGAGCGTGCGCGCCGCCGCCATGATGTCCGCCCCCGGGCTGCTGCCGATCTGCTGGCCGGGGATGTCCGGCGGGATCATGTCGTACTCGGTGTCGATGGCGAGGTGGACGTAGTCCCGCTCCAGATACGGCATGAGCCTCTCCACCTCGGCGGCTATGGTGCTGTAGCCGATCTGGATGTCCAGCAGCAACAGGCAGTCGTTCTCCTCCGCGAGCTTCGCGTACTTCTCGATCCAGAAATCTTCCGTGGGGGCCAGGTACAACCCGTCGGGGCCGGGCGTGGGCTGGGCGACGGAAGCGATAAGCTCTATGGTAGGGATGGCCGGCCGGTCCGGGTCCGCCTTGGTGTACGCCTCCGTCTGCTCCTTGAGCTCCCTCACCATCACCTCGGGCTCGAGCTGCCCGAGCACGCCCATCGCCCCCGAAAGCGGATGGCCGTAGTAGCTGACGATCCTGCCCCGCGCCAGCGGTCCGCCCGTCGAGTCCGTCGCCCCGGCCGCCAGGGTATCGGACGGCACCGGCCCGGACCTGCGATTGTTTTTCGACCCGGACTTCGCCTCCTCCGCCACCGTACCCTCGTCGGGACCGGTGGTCTCCGTCCGGGCCGTCGTGGTACCCTGACCCGCACCCTTCTCGGCCGTCTTCTCCGCCTGTTCGGCCCCGCCCCCGGAGTCCTGCTGCCCCGACGACCGGCCTTCGCCGGAACCGCCCTCCGGCGATTCAGAACCCCCGCCGCATGCAACAAGGGCGAACACAAACAACAGCAAGAGAGCGCTCCTCGTGCGCAAAATTACCTCCCGCAGCATGCTTCTCCTCTCGGGGCCTGGGCCGTGGATGCCGGGTCTATGCCCATTGCTGCCTGTCCTAAACCCGGGATAATACCAATTCTTGATCTTGTTGGGTGGCGGGGCTAGACTGATGGGGATGCTGGACTTCGAGCGGATACTCAGGGACCGGGGCTACCGGTTGACCAACCAGCGGCGCGTCATCGTGCGGGAGCTCGAAGGGGAGCGGCATCTCTCGGCGGAGGAGTTGTACGACAGGGTGAAGGGGGATCACCCCGAGCTTGGCCTCTCGACCGTCTACCGGACGCTCGACCTGCTGACGGAGCTCGGCATCGTGCGCAAGGAGGACTTCGGGGAGGGGTACTCGCGCTACGAGCTCTCCACGGAGCGGGTCCACCACCACGCCCGGTGCGAGGAGTGCGGGTCGGTAATAGAGTTCAACGAGGAGCTCATGGAGTACCTGGCGCTCCAGGTCGAGCGCGAGACCGGCTTCGTGACCGACTGGCACGAGATCACACTCCACGGCCGCTGCGCCGCCTGCAGCGCCTAGAGCCTGCCGGCACGCATTGGGCTTCGTTACCGGGGAGGCCCGGCCAGAGTTCAGTATCCGTCTTCGTTTTGCTGTTGCGTTGGGGCGTCGTGGTCCCTAGAGTGTGGGGGTTACGAGGGTACCCACGAGATGTGGTGGCCTGGTCTGAGTAGGGGGGCACGTTGAAGAGGATGACGACGATAGCCGCGGCCTTGGCGCTGGCCTGCGCCGCGGTAGCCATGTTCGCTGGTTCGCTCATGGCCCAGTCCGGGCCTAAGGTGTACGGGGCGTGTGCCCCGGAGAAGCAGAAGATCCGGGCCGGCGCCCTGCCCGAGGTGGTCGACGAGGACAGGTGCCCCGTCGAGGGGCGGCTGATCGTGGACGGCGGCATAGGGGCGGTGGTGCCCGAGCCCGGCATGACCATCACCGCGGACGCCACGCTCACCGACGGACACCAGCACCTCACCGTGAGCAACCCGCGCGGGGACGAGATCTCCCTCGACGGCGTCGGACCGGAGCCCCGATCCGAAGCCTCCTCTGAGCTGAATACCCGGGCCTCCGGCCCGAGCCCGTGCCAGGATGGCTACTACGACTCCAGGGGCTACAAGGTCTACAACTACAACCGCTGGTACGCCAACGTCGGCAGCATCCCCGACTACCTCTCGAAGTCCGGCGCCGTGGCGGCGATGAAGCGGGGCGGGGTCAACATCTTCAAGGTCCAGGACAGCTGCGGTGTGCCCGACCGCGTAAAGGGCGAGATGAGGTACCAGGGCGGCACCAGCCGCTCGGTGGACATAAATAGCGACGGCTCCTGCAACGCCAACGACGGCAAGAGCGTGGTCGGCTTCGGGGACCTCCCGGACGGCACGCTCGCCTACGCGTGCGTGGCGAGCTGGGTGGTGGATAACGCCCCCGACAGGGTCGCCAGCTCGGACATCCGCCTGAACAAAGAGGAGTACGGGTGGACCACCCGGGTGCGTAGCTCGTGCTCGGGACGCTACGACGTCGAGTCGTCCGTTACCCACGAGAGGGGCCACACCTTCGGGCTCGGGGAGGCCTCTGAGGGCTCGCACGGCAACCTCACCATGAGCGAGGACTCGAACGGGGCGTGCCAGACCTCCGAGCGCTCCCTCGGCCGCGGCGACGCCAGGGGCCTGAACAGCAAGTACTAGCGGCCGAAGGCCACCTACACGCCCAATCGCAGGCCGTCGTGCGCGACGAGGACCGCGCCGTCGAACCCCCTCTCCACCTCCGCGGGGAGCCGGCCGTCGTCCACGGCGGGATAGAGGTGGGTCAGGACCACCCGGCCGACGCCGGCCTCGCTCGCCATGCGCGCCACGCCGGCCGGCGTGAGGTGTCCTGGCACGGGGGCCTCGTCCGGGGTGGAGCATTCGATAAGCAGCGTGTGCGCGCCGCGGGCGAGGTCCACGACGGAGGGCGAGTACTCCGTGTCGCCGGTGTAGACGAAGGCCCCGTTCTGGCCGTCGAGCCGGTAGGCGATGCTCTCGGGACGGTGGACAGCAGGAGCCCAGGTGAGTCGACAGCCGTCGAGCTCCAGGGGCGATTCACAGGCGAGGGGTAACTGGGTGGTCTGGATCTGGTAGTCGCCCTCCATCCACTCGCCCCAGACCTCCATGATCGAAGCCCAGAACCCCTCGAAAGGCTCGGGACCGGCGACGCGCAGCGGGCGCGTGCGGGGCGCATCGGTCCCGTAGTTCATGGCGAAGAGCAGGTTGGCGGCGTCCAGGGTGTGGTCCGGGTGGAAGTGGGTGAAGAAGATACGGTCCGTCGCGAACGGGTCGAGGCCCGCCGCCACCATCCCGCGGACGGCGCCGGCACCGAGGTCGAAGACGAGCCTCTCGCCACCGTCCGTCTCGACGGCGACGCAGCTCTGGCGGCGCTCCGGGCGGGGCACGACGGTCCCGGAACCTACGACGGTGATCTCCACTGCCTTCCTCCCTCAGACGTTGTTGCCGTTGCCATGTTTCCCCGGATTGCGCTCCCCAAAAGCCCACAGAAGCCCCGCGAGCCCGAGCAGCACGCCCCCCAGCACATCCGAGGGCCAGTGGGTGCCGAGGTAGACGCGGGCCCAGGCGGCCCCCGCGAGCGCCAGAGCGACGAGGAGGCGCGAGATCCGGCCGGGCCAGAGGGCGTAGACGGTCCCGAACAGGAGGACGGCGCGGAGGATGTGGCCGCTCGGGTACGGGTAGGGGGTGTCGAAGTCCACGAGCGAGGGATCGGGCACGCGCCCGACGGCCCCGGGTATAGGGGCCTGCGGCACGAGGAACTTCACGGCGATCTCGACGAACGTGGTCGCCACGAGCGCCACGAGCAGCCGGCGCCCCAGCTTCCCCCGCCCCTTCGCGTAGAGCCAGAGGGCGAGCGCCGCGAGCGCCGCGGTCGAGAGTTCCGCCCTGCCGGGCACCGAGAGGGCGCTGCCGAGGACGTCCAGCTCCGGCGACGGGCGGGCCTGGGTGAGACGCAGGAGCCGTCCGTCGAGGTCGCGCAGCAGCCCCGCGCCGGCCGCCGCCGAGAGGGCCGCGAACGCCGCGAGCGTGACCAGGAAAGTGCCTCTGCCGCCGCCCACGCGGGCAAGGCTAACAGAAGAGTCGGCCCCGTGACGCAAGAGAGACCGGCCCCGGGGCGGGGCC
This sequence comes from Rubrobacteraceae bacterium, assembly GCA_030447045.1. The sequence continues at coordinate 7,737 of JAUJMB010000069.1, forward strand.
GGCCTCCTGTGAGGTCTTCGGTTGCCTCAGGCCACGGCGTCCCGGAGGACGCGGCCGTACTCGCCCGCCTTGAGGATGCGCTCGGCCTCGCGCTGGAGCTGGCGGACGCGCTCGCGGGAGATGTCCAGCTCCTCGCCTAGCTCTGCAAGGGTGGCCGGCTCGCTG
>JAUJMB010000359.1 GCA_030447045.1 Rubrobacteraceae bacterium
GGCATGTCCTCGCCTGAGGGGCAGGCGCCCCCCGCCGACCTGCCGAACTTCGCCACCGGGGGGGCGACGATCTTTATCTCAGAGATCGACGCTTGAACGACGCGCCACAGCCGCGCCTCTCAGCGCCACGACCCTCGAGAACCCGGTCCGGGTTCGCCGCCGCCCGGCGTCCCCTGAACCGTCAGTGCGCCGGGCCCGTATAACGGAGAGGTTACAGAAAGGGCCGTCTTTTAGTAGCAGACGCGGCTATCGTGCTTTAGGTGCTCCTGGTCATGCTTTTGTATGATGCTGCGCTCGTTGACGGTTGGCGGACCGTGCATGGAGCCCGCACGCCGGAGCAGGCGCGTGGCCGCCGCCGTTGTTTGCCCCGACGCGTTGCAAGACTCCATCACGGTAGCAGGTGCCGGGTACGAGACGCATTCTCCTCAAGGATCGTCTCTGGCGGCGCCCGAAGGCTGCTTGGTGTTGCGAGCTTCGGGGCGGAGGGCCGAAAACCGCAGCCCTGGCTGCTCTAAACTCTGATCGTAACCGAGGGCTTTGGGCGGAGATCTGGGGGCGGAAGCCGCTCCCTACGGAACAGGAATAGGATGACGGACGGGCAATACCGGCACGACCCCCTGACACCCGAAGAGCGGGAGGAGTTCGAAGAAGACCTCGTCTCTCTCTGCGACCGCGAGCTGGATCTCCTGGGAGACATTCGAGACCTGGACGTCCTCTACGCCGGCGGCTCTTCCCTACTCTGGATCGAGGGCCTCAGCCAGAGGGCCGGGGAGGGGGGGACCGTGACGGCCCTGGACCTGGACCGCGAGCGCGTGCAAGAGACGAGGGAGAACCTCGAACGCGCGGACCTGCGGGCCCCCGTGCGGCTCGTCGCCGGAAGCGTCTTTGAGCCGCCGTTCGGCCCTGCTACGTTCGACCTCGTCTACTCGGCGGGGCTCTTCCACGAGCTCGACGTGGCCGGAGGGAGCGCGGAGGAGGCGCTGCGGGCGCTATCGTCGGTCGTACGCCCCGGCGGGCGGGTGGCGACGGGGGACTTCGTGGACACGGTCCCGGCGCTCCAGTTGGAGGACGAGGGGTTGGACGCGGAGCTTGCCTATGCCCACTCCGGTGCGGAGCTTTTCGGGATCGGACCGCCGGAACGGCTCGTCGCCCTGCACGAGAAGGTCCTGTCGGAGGTCAGGTGGCACATCTGCGCGCCGCGAGGCATCCGGCATATGGAGAGAGTCGTTCTCATCGAGGGAGATCCCGCATCGCTCAACGCCCCGGCGCCAGGGATCGCGGCGCAGATCCGCTCCCGCAAGAACGCCTTGCGGGAGCGGATCTCTAGAGACGGCTACACGCGGCCGGCTACCCTATACGTGGAGGGGTGTGTCCCCGGCGGTTAGCGGGCGAGGATCGTCCATATGGGTGATGCGCGCGGGGCGTCGGGGCGTCATTATTGGCGGCGTGGCTTCGGTTTCGGATAAAGGGGAGATGGGGTCTTGACCCTGATCGGGCTCCGGTCCATAGAGAAGTTCTACGGGGGGCGGGCGGTCCTGCGCGGCCTGGACCTCTCGGTTGGCCCGGGGGCCAGGATCGGGCTCGTCGGCGGCAACGGGGCTGGCAAGTCCACGCTGCTGCGCCTGCTGGCCGGCCTGGAGGAGCCCGACGGCGGCGAGGTCGTGCGGCGGCGGGGCCTGCGCGTCGCCTCCCTCCCCCAGTACGTCGGGCGCGGGTCCCACACCCCGATGGAGGTGTTGCGCGCCGCGCGGCCAGAGCTCGCCGAGGTGCGTCTGGATCTCGAGGCCTGCGAGGAGCGCCTCGGCGAGCCCGAGGTGACGGGCGACCTGCGTCGCATGGAGCGGGTGCTCGAACGCCACGCGCAACTGCTCGAGCGCTTCACCGAACTCGGCGGCAACGGCTTCGACGGCGAGGCGCGCGGGCGACTGGCGGAGCTGGGCTTCGACCCGGACGACATAGACAGGCCGATGGACGAGTTGAGCGGGGGCCAGCGCAAGCTCGCCGTCCTCGGGGCCTGCCTCGTGGGCCGACCCGACGTCCTGCTCCTCGACGAGCCCGAGAGCCACCTCGACGCCGGGCGGCGCG
>JAUJMB010000360.1 GCA_030447045.1 Rubrobacteraceae bacterium
GGGCGCTCGCCCCGTCGAAGCCGTGCAGGCGGAGGGCGACCATCGTCTCCTCGAAGAGGTTCATGCTCGGGCTGCTCCACAGGCCGTCCGTGCCCATACCCACCCTGACGCCGGCCCGCATCATCTCGGGCACGGGCGAGACGCCGCAGCCGAGGTTCTCGTTTGAGCGGGGGCAGTGGGCCGCCGCGACGCCGGTGCGGGCGAGGATCTCTATCTCCTCGTCGCCGACACCCGTCGCCAGGTGCGCCGCGATGGTCTCCGGCGCCAGCATCTCGATGCCCTCGGCGTAACGCACGGGCGAGACACCGACCCCTCCCCACCCGTTGCTCCCGAAGATGTTCGCGAGCCCCCCGGTCCCCTCACGGACAAACTCGACCTCCTCGGGGCTCTCGGAGAGGTGGTAGGCGAGGGTCCATCCCATCTCGCGCGTCCGCCGCGCGGCGATCCGGGAAGACTCCGGGTCCACGGTGTACGGGGCGTGGACGCTGACCCTGGCGTGGACGCGGTGCGGAAGCCCCTCGTTCATCTCCTGCACCCTGGCGATGATCGCCGCTACTATCTCCCCCGGCTCGGCCCCATCGTAGTCCCCAGGAAAGAACTCGGCGTACACGGTCCCGGCCATCCCGCTCTCGGCGAGCTGGGGCAGGCACTCCCCGTAGGGCGAAGACTCGGCCATCATGGTCGTCCCGGCCTCGACCGCCTCGCGGGCGGAGTCGCGGGCCGCCTCGGCGGTCCAGGCCTCCTTCTCGGGCAGGCGCTCTATGAGCTTCGTGAGCCAGCCGGAGAACGTGCCGCCGGGCGGCGCGTCCTTCGTGCGGAAGCCGAGGTGGGCGTGGGCGTTGACGGCGCCCGGGACTATGGTGGAGTTGGCGAAGTGGCGGACGGGCGCCTCGGGATCCTGGCGCCGGATCTCGGGGAGCGGCCCGACGGCGGAGATCCTGCCGTCTTGGACCAGCAGCGCCCCGTCCGGGATCGGGGACGCCGAGACGGGCATCAGGGCGCCGGCGGCGAAGATGCCACTCTCAGGCATCCCTGCCGACCACCTCCGCGGCCACGGACTCCAGGAAGTCCCGCTCCGGGCAGTCGGGGAGCAGGTCGAGGTCGCGCACGGCGCCCTCGATCTCGCCCCTCGCCCACTCCTCCGTTCTCGCGACGGCGTCCGTGGCCAGGACCGCCTCTATACCGGCCTCCAGCAGCTCGGGCGAAGGCGCGGGATCCGCGAGCACCCGCCGGATGATCCCGGCGTCGCCCTCGCGCAGGGCGAAGATGACCGGCAGCGTGACCGTGCCCTCGACGAGGTCCGTCCCTATACCCTTGCCCATGAGGCCGGGCTTGCCGACGAGGTCCATGATGTCGTCGGACATCTGGAAGGCGATCCCTAAGGCCTGCCCGTAGGTCGCAAGCGCGTCGATCTGCGCGAGCGAGAGCCCGCCCAGAGTCCCCCCGGCCACGCACGCCACCCTGAAGAGCCCGGCCGTCTTCTTCCTGATGTGCTCCAGGTAAGCCTCGACCTCGACGTTCGCGCCGTTGGCCCGGTACTGCTCGAGCTCCCCGACGGCGAGCCCCACGGAGGCCTCGGCGAAGGCCCGGATCAGGCGCGCGTCCCCGACGCCGGCGAGCTCGGAGAACGTCTCGGCGAAAAGGTAGTCCCCCGTCGCCGCTGCGACCTCCCGCCCGTAGCGCGCGACCGCCGTCGGCACCCCGCGCCGGGTCTCGGCCCCGTCCACGATGTCGTCGTGGACAAGCGTCGCCGTGTGAAGCACCTCGATGGCGGTGGCCACCCGCAGCAGGTCCTCCCTGCCAGGGTCCCCCATCCGCGCCGCCAGGACGAGCAAGAGCGGCCTGAGCCGCTTGCCACCGGACGTCAGCGCCTCCAGGGAAGGGCGCACGAGCGGCGCCGGCGCCCGTTCGCCCACGGCCGCGAGCAGGCCTTCGACCTCGTCCACGGTCTCGAACGCCCCGTCCGGCAGGGCGGAGCGGAGCCTACCGGGGTCCGTCGGGGCTTCCCGTGCCGCGGTGGAGGGTGATGATGCCGCCCCCGAGCCTGTCCCATGTAACATTTTGTAATCCATTACGCT
>JAUJMB010000361.1 GCA_030447045.1 Rubrobacteraceae bacterium
AGGTGCTCGCGGGTCTGGGGCATGACGCCGTCGTCGGCGGCCACGACGAGCAAGAAGGCGTCCACGCCGGTGGCGCCCGAGACCATGTTCTTGACGAACCGCTCGTGGCCCGGCACGTCGACGAGGCTCGCCCGCCTGCCCCCTGGGAGCGAGAGCTCGGCGAAGCCCGGCACGATGGAGATGCCCCGCCGGTGCTCCTCTTCCAGCCTGTCGGTGTCCGTGCCCGTCATCCGGCGGACCAGGGTGGTCTTGCCGTGGTCCACATGCCCGGCCGTCCCGATGGTCAGGGCTATCCGGCCCTCCGTCCCCTCAGCCAACGGCGCCCTTCACCGCCGCGACGATGGCGCCGTCGTCGCCGGGCAGCAGGGTCCTGGCGTCGAGCCAGACCCTTCCCTCGTGAACCCGGCCGACGACGGGCGGGTCGGAGGCTCGCAGTCCCTCGGCCAGGGCCTCGGGTTCCGTCCCCCCGAGGCGGACGGCAAACGAGGGGATCTCGTACAGCGGCAACGTCCCGCCGCCGCTGCGCGCGACCGATGGGGCCACGTCCACTTCCAGGCCGATGTTCTCTCGGGAGAGCTTCGCCGCCAGGTCCTCCGCGGCCTCCCGCACCTCTTCCTCCGGGGCGCGGAGCATCTTGAGGGTGGGCAGGTCTTCTGCCGCGGAGCCTTCCAGGTACGAGCCGAGGGTCGCCTCCAGGGCGGCGAGGCAGAGCTTGTCGGCGCGGAGGGCGCGGGCGAGGGGGTGGCGGCGCATCGCGCCTATCCAGTTGGGATTTCCGACCGCGATGCCGGCCTGCGGGCCGCCCAGCAGCTTGTCCCCGGAGAACACGGTGAGAGCCGCCCCGTCCCGCACCGCCTCCCCGACGAGCGGCTCCTCGCCGAAGGGCAGCAGGGCGCCGCTGCCGACGTCGGCTACAACCGGGGGACCGAGCGAGGCGAGCTCGGCCACCCCCACGGCCTCGGTGAAGCCCCTGACCTCGAAGTTGCTCGGGTGGACCCAGAGGATGGCGCGCGTGTTCTCTCCGATGGCCGCCTCGTAGTCCGAGAGCCTGGTGCGGTTCGTGGTGCCGACCTCGCGCAGCTTGGCGCCGGAGAGGGCGAGCACCTCGGGGATGCGGAAGCCGCCCCCGATCTCTATTAGCTGCCCCCTGGAGACTATCACCTCGGCCTCCCCCCCGCCCCCGGCCGCAACGGCGGCGAGCGCCAGCAGCGTCGCGCCCGCGCAGTTGTTGACGACGAGCGCGTCCCCGGCGCCGGTCAGCTCCCGCAGGAGTGGCGCGGCCCGGTCGTAGCGCGAGCCCCGGCTCCCGGCCGCCACGTCGTACTCCAGGTTCGAGTAGCGGGTCGCCGCCTCCGCGACGGCGGCGACGGCATCCTCTGAGAGAACGGAGCGGCCCAGGTTGGTGTGGAGGACGACGCCGGTCGCGTTGACGACCGGGCGCAGCCCCCTGCCGGAGAGGGCCCGCGCGGCCAGCGCGACGACGCCCTCCTCGGAGACCGCGGGCTGCTCTCCCGCGGAGATCCGGCGCCGCAGGTCCTCAAGGACGGACCGGACGGCGGCGGTCGCGGCGGCGCGCCCGTGCCGCCCGGCGAGCGCCGACCCGGCGGGGTCTCGCAGCACCGCGTCCACGGCCGGGAGGCCCCTGAGCCGCTCCCTCTTCCCCGTCTCAAGCATACGCCGCCAAGTATAACCCGGGCCGCCGGGGCCGGGTTTGGGGGCAAAACGCTGTGCTAAACTGGCGCCGGTCGAGCTCGGAGCAGCCGGGAGGAGCCTAGCGGTGGCCGAAGGTACTACAAGATTCTTTCTGGGCGCGGCCGTCGGAGCGGTCGGCGGGTTCGCCGTCGGCGCCTTCGCCGCCACCCCCACCGCCCGCTCGGCGGGCCACTCCGCCGTGGGCGGTCTGGGCACGTCCCTGCGCTTCCTGGGCCGGGGGGCCGTGCGCGTGGCCGACCGCTTCGGCAACGCCCTGGAGTCCGGCTACACGCGGGTGCGAGGCAGGGAGAGGTACCTCGAGCACGAGATAGAAGAGCTCAGGGAGCAGATCACCCGCCTCGAACAGAAGATCGACTAGC
>JAUJMB010000362.1 GCA_030447045.1 Rubrobacteraceae bacterium
CCGCTTGTTTAGCATCCCTGCGTAGCGCGAACTCGCATCGAGAGCGGTGGAGGGAACTGGCCCCGAGAAACCGCGGCAACCGGCGGAGTAGCTGTACCGCGAGGTGCCAAGTCCAGCGGGACGGCCATTACCGTCCCGGAAGATGTGGGGAGGGGTGGGCAGCCTCTTCTACGGGCGGGTTGCGCGAGGGGCGGGCGTGTGGGCTTCGGGCCCGGGCGGACGCCGAGGCGTAGGACCCGACGAGAGAGAAGGAGGCTGTATTACCGCTGAGTATGACACTAGACCCGGGGGCCGGCGCTAGCCAGGCCCCGGCCCTTCCCGGCATTCACCACCACGCCATCGGCTCCTTCGAGCCCGAGCTCGGCGGGACTTTGGGGGACGTTACCCTCGCCTACGAGACGTGGGGCACCCTCAACGCATCCGCGGACAACGTCGTCCTGCTGACGCACGCCCTGACGGGCGATTCGCACGCGGCAGGCGGTCCCTCCGGCGGCCACAGGCGCGGCGGGTGGTGGGACCCGATGGTCGGCCCGGGGCGGGCCATAGACACCGAACAATATTTCGTGGTCTGCTCGAACGTCCTCGGCGGCTGCGCGGGCAGCACGGGGCCCGCGTCGGTGGACCCCGAGACCGGCGAGCCCTACGGGGCGCGCTTCCCGGTCGTCACGATCCGGGACATGGTCCGGGCCCAGAGGCGCCTGCTCGACGGCCTCGGCGTGCGCCGCCTGGCGCTCGTCATCGGCGGGTCCATCGGCGGCCAGCAGGCTTTGGAGTGGGCCGTGGAGTTCCCCGACTTTGTGGAGAAGGCCGCGCCCGTCGCGGCGACGGGCGCTCTGGGCCCGCAGGGTGTTGGGATGAGCGAGATCGGGCGCCGCGCCATCATGGCCGACCCGAACTGGCAGGGCGGCTCCTACTACGGCACGGGAAAGAGCCCCGAAGACGGCCTCGCCATCGCCCGCATGGCCGGCATGATGACCTACCAGAGCGCCCCGGGCCAGTGGGAGCGCTTCGGCCGCAGGCCCGCAGGACGGCCCGCGCTCTACAGGGAGTTCGGCGGCCGGTTCGAGATAGAGAGCTACCTCCACTACCAGGGCCGCGACCTTACGCGGCGCTTCGACGCCAACTCCTACCTCTACCTGACCCGCGCCATGGACCTCTACAACGTCGCAAACGGCTACGACTCCGAGACGGAAGCCCTCTCCCGCGTCTCGGCCGAACTCCTCTTCGTCGGCATCACCAGCGACTGGCTCTTCCCGGCAGACGAGGTAAAGGACACCGCCGAGAAGGCGCGCCGGGCCGGGGCCGTCGCCCGCTACGCCGAGATAGACACCCTGAGCGGCCACGACGCCTTCCTCAAAGACTGGGCCGAATTGGGGGAAGCGGTAACACCGTTTATAACAGGCACCTGAAAACCAGCACCAAGACCCCGAAACCTAGACAAAGAAGGAGCTACACGATGGACACGACGGAGAACCAGGCGGCGGAGCGCGACCTCGGGTTCGACACGCTGGCGTTGCACGGCGGGCAGGAGCCCGATCCGACGACGACGGCCAGGGCGGTCCCGATCTACCAGACCACCTCGTACGTCTTTAACGACGTGGACCACGCGGCGAACCTCTTCTCGCTCGCCGAGCCCGGCAACATCTACACGCGCATCATGAACCCAACCACCGACGTCTTCGAGCAGCGCATGGCGCTTCTGGAGAAGGGCGTGGGTGCCCTCGCGGTCGCCTCCGGGCAGGCCGCGGAGACCCTGGCGATCCTCAACCTCGCGGGCGCGGGCGACGAGATCGTCTCCGCGGCGGCCCTCTACGGCGGTACATACAACCTTTTCCACTACACGCTCCCCAAGATAGGCATAAACGTCAAGTTCGTCGACTCCACGGACCCAGAGAACATTCGCGGGGCCATCACGGACAAGACCAAGGCCGTCTACGCGGAGACCGTCGGCAACCCGGCGCTCCACACCCTCGACATCGAGGCCGTGGCCGCCGTCGCCCACGAGGCCGGCGTCCCGCTTATCGTGGACAACACCGTGCCCTCGCCCTACCTCGTCAACCCGCTCGCGCA
>JAUJMB010000363.1 GCA_030447045.1 Rubrobacteraceae bacterium
GGCTGCCGCCGATCTGGCTGCTCGGCTCCAGCGGCTACTCGGCGAGGGCGGCCGGGGAGATGGGCCTCGGGTACGCCTTCGCCGCCCACTTCAGCCCGGCGGACCCGGCCCCCGCCATGCGCGCCTACCGCGAGAGCTTCGAACCCTCGGCGGCCTTCGAACGACCCTCCGCCGTCCTCGCGGCCGCCGTCGTCTGCGGGGAGACCGACGAGCACGCGCGCAAGATCGCCTCTTCCATGGAGCTGGCCTGGGTCCGCCTGCGCAGCGGGAAGCCCGGTCCGCTGCCGAGCCCCGAGGAGGCGATGGCCTACCCCTACACGCCGGCCGAACGCCACCTGGCCGACACCTACCGTTCCATGCAGATCGTCGGGGACCCCTCGTCCGTCAGGGCGCGCATCGAGGAGGTCGCCCAGCACACGGCGGCCGACGAGATCATGGTCACCACCAACGTCCACGACCACGCCGAGCGGCTGCGCTCCTACGAGCGGCTCGCCGAGGTCTTCGAGGTCGCGGAGCCAGGCAAGAAGCCGCCCCCGCAGGCCAGACGGCGAGATTCGACGACCGGGTTTACCTTTGCGAGATCTTGAGGCGCGCCCGGCAGGACTCGAACCTGCAACCTGCGGATTAGAAGTCCGTCGCGAGCCTCGGTCGGCGGGGTACAACGGGTTCGATAGGTCTCGGAAAACGGCTCAGATATGGTCAAAACGGAACACCGCGCCGCCCGCTTTCCGTCATCGGGGTGCGTTAGGGCCGGCCCGGTTGCAGTGCGGTTGCAGTAAATCGGGCACCGGTAAAGCCTTCGGCCAAACGGGGCACGACGATAGAACATCCGGAAAGCGTTCTGCATACCCATCTACCGCCCCTAGATATTGTGTCGCCTTGTATGCGTCGGGACGTCGTAGGTAGCCCCCTACCCGTCGCTCGGCCCGAAGTTATGCGGGATGATGCATACGGACTTCGGAGAACAACCCTTCCACGCACTCGGGTGAATAAGGTAAAGAAATCACCCATTTGTGGGATGCGCCACTCTGCCCCCCGGGCTTAGGCTGGGGGCATGACCGACAGGAACGGCTTCGTCTTGCTACCGCAAGACCTGGGCATAGGGAGGCTGTACGAGGCCGTCAGGGACGCGGTCGTGGTCGCCGACGCGCGCACGGGGCGGATCGTCCTGTGGAACCCGGCGGCCTCCAGGATCTTCGGCTACTCGCGCCCCGAGGCCCTGGGCCTGCTCGTCGAGGCGCTGATCCCCCCGGACCTCAGGGACCGCCACAGGGCCGGCCTGGCCCGCTACCGGGAGACCGGCGCCGGGCGCTACGTGGGCTCCGACGAGCCCCTGGATCTGCCCGCCCTGCGCAAGGGGGGGGAGGAGATCCGCGTCGAGTTGTCCCTGAGCGCCATCGGTCCGGCCGACCACGAGCCCGACGGCGGGCACTACGCGCTGGCCATCATACGCGACGTCACCGAACGCAAGCGGCTCGAGGAGAGGCTCGCGTACCTCGCCTACCACGACGGGCTCACCGGGCTGGCCAACAGGGCGGCCTTCCTCGAGCGCCTGGAGGGGGCGATCGCCCGTGCCGACCGGGAGGGGTTGGGGGTGGCGGTCCTCTACCTGGACCTCGACCGCTTCAAGGAGGTCAACGACTCCCTCGGGCATGACGTGGGCGACGAGCTGCTCAAGGCGGTGGCCCAACGCCTGCGAAAGGCCGTGCGCTTCGAAGCCCACAGCGTCGCGCGGCTCGGGGGCGACGAGTTCTGCGCGATGCTCGAGGGGGTGGGCGACGCCGAAGAGGCCGAGAACGTCGCCTCCCGGGTGGCCAAGCACCTGGTCGGCCCCTACTCGGTGGGCGGGCACGAGGTGTCCGGCGTGGCGGCCAGCGTCGGGGTCGCGGTCAGGCCCCCCGGCGCGGGAAGTTCCGCCGGGCAGCTCATGCGGGAAGCCGACTTGGCGATGTACCAGACGAAGAGGCACGCACGCTAGAGGTTATCCCCGAACTTCGGAGAACAACCCTTCGAAACCGTCCGAAAAGGGTGTGTTGGGTAGTGGTTGGCTACTCTAGCACGTATGA
>JAUJMB010000070.1:0-1421 GCA_030447045.1 Rubrobacteraceae bacterium
ACGACGGCTTCCCCGCCCACGGCAACTTCCGCGACATGCTCCTCGAACACGACTCACCCGAAGCCATGCTCGAAACCATCTACGCCCCCGGCTTCTCTAAATACGACCAGTGGCAGGTCCAGCTCTTCGCCCACATCCTGCAGAAGGCCCGCGTCGCCCTCCACAGCGAGATCGACCCCGACGCCGTCAGGGACGTCCACCTCGAACCCGTAGACGACGTAGCCGCCCGCATCTCCCAAGAGCTAGAGAGCATCGGCCCCAACGCCCCCATAGCCGTCCTCCCCGAGGGTCCCATGACGGTGCCCTACCTGGAGCGCGCGCCCGTCGGGGCATAAGGCAGGGTCTCTCCAGCCAACCGGCGCGGAGGGAGGGGCACGCCGTAGGGCGCATGCGAGATAAGCCCGAGACCGCGGTTCGCGGTAGCACCACGCTTCCGCAAACCGCTTTTCAGCGGGCGCTGCCCCCGATAAACCGCGTCAGGCGCAGGTGGACGCCCTCGTCCTCGTCGGTTACGTAGAACGCGCGGTCGTTGTCGGCGATGGCGAGGCCCTCGACGCGCGGGAGCGTCGGGAACTCGCGGACGAATTCGCCCTCAAGCTCTCCGGAGTGGGCGCCTTCCGGCATGGGGCAGCGGAAGTGGGTGGCGACGGTCTCCCGGCCGCCGGGGTAGTCCTGGACGAGGACGCTATCTTTGTCGCGGCTGTCCACGTTGCCGGTTACCAGGTGCAGCTCTTCGCCGTCCTCGGCATCGTGCAGGGCGAGGTCGCGGACGCCAGCCATGTCGCCGCCCTTGCCGACGGCGTCGATGATCCAGAAGCCGAGGACTTCTGGCCGGCCGTCCTCTTCGAAGAGGCGGTCTATGCCACTGAGCTCGACGAGGAGGGGTCGTCCGTCGGCGGCGGTCGGGAAGCGGAGGCCGAGGAGCAGGGAGCCGTCCTGACGGAAGGCGGCGCCCTCGATGTTGATGGGGTAGTCGTCCTCTTGAACGAGGCCGGACCACTTCTTCTTCTCCTCTTTGCCGCGTTTTACGGTGGCGTCTATGAGGGCCTTGTGGGCCTGTTCGCCCAGCGGTATCAGGTCGATTCCTTGTTCGTCGAAGGCGTCGTTGACGACGCGGTGGAGGACGAAGGAGCGGCGGGCGACCTCGAGGTTCATCGCCGGGTCCTCGGTGACGCGCCCGACCTCGGACTCACGGAAGCGGGCGACGAAGCCCCTCTTGGGCTGGAGGGGGCCTGACTTGCTGCCGAAGTGGGAGCCGAGGATGTAGACCGTGCCGCTCGAGTGATCCCGCGTGATCGCCTCGGCGTCCTCGGTCTTGCCGGCGTCCCCGCTCACCCGGGCGTGTAGCCGCTCTATCTCCCAGCCTTCCTCCTGCGGGGAGCCGCTACGGTGCCCGATGACGGCTACGCAGTCCTCGATCT
>JAUJMB010000070.1:1521-7776 GCA_030447045.1 Rubrobacteraceae bacterium
GGCCGTCTCGGACGTCGCGGCCGTCCGCAGCTCGGACGTCTCCAGTGCTCCGCGAGCGCCAGACGGCGCTTCGGGAGGGACGGACGTACGGACGATGGTCGCCTCGTACTACGCGAGCGTGTTGAAGGGGAACCCCACGGCCAGCGGGGAGCCCTACAGGCCGCGGCGGTACACGGCGGCCCACAAGAGGCTGCCGCTCGGGACGGAGCTGCGGGTGGTCTACGGCGGCGAGGCCGTCGAGGTGGTCGTCAACGACCGGGGGCCGTTCGTCGCGGGAAGGGACATCGACCTCTCGCTGGCGGCGGCAGAGGAGATCGGGCTGACCACGCCGGGCACCGCCCCGGTCCGGGTCACGGTGCGCTAGGGCTTCAGGCCCTCCAGGAAGTCCAGCACGAGGCGGTTGAACTCTTCGGGGCGCTCCATGTTGGGCAGGTGGGCCGTGCCGGCCACTACCGTCTTCCGCGCGTCGGGCAGTTCCCCTTCGAGCAGGTCGGCGGCGGCCAGGATGCGGGCCCGGTCCTCGTCGCCGACGATCACGAGCGTGGGGGCATGTATCCCGGAGAGGCGGGACGCCGCCGGTCTCTCGGGCTCGAGTTCCTCGCCCAGCTGCATGGCTTCGTTTTTCAGGGCGATCAGGTTCATCCCCCTCACTAGGTCGCGCACGGCCGGGTCCACGGCGTCGGGGCCGCGGCGGGGTCCATCGACCCACATCCTGACCTCCAGTTCGGAGAGGCGTTCGAGGTCGCCCGCCTCGTCGGCGGCGACGAGTTCCTCCCACTCCTCCGGCGGCCCCTCGTCGAACTCGAAGCCGCTTATCGCGGAGCCGACGAGGACGAGGGCTCTGGCCCGCTCCGGGTTTTCGAGCGCGAAGTCTATGACGGCGCCGCCGCCCATCGAGCAGCCCACGAGGACGGCCCGATCTACCTCAAGCGCGTCGAGCAGGGCGTGCAGGTCGTCGGCGTGGGAGTAGGGTCCCGGCACCATCGGGGACCGGCCGAAGCCCCGCAGGTCGTAGCGGATGGTGCGGCAGCGGCGGGAGAAGGCGTCGATCTGGGTGTCCCACATCCTGCCGTCGGCGATGCCGGCGTGCACCAGCACGAGGGGCTCCCCCTCGCCCGAGATCTCGTAGCCTATCCGCGCGCCGTTGACATCGGCAGTACCCGACTCTGGAAGCATCCCTTCTCCTTCCCGTGATGGCCCCCGGACCCCGCCGCGGCGGGCAAGGACGCCGCGCGAGGCTCCCCCCACGCGGTTCGGAGAATGACGGTAACGGTCGTGTGTCGGACGTTTTTTAGAGACGCATCGGTCCCCGGCTGGGGCACCGGGCAGTGTACGCCCCCCGAATCACCGGCACAAGGAGCCGGGCCGCGGCGGCCGGAACACCAGAGTACGTACGGTGCGCGGCGTCGAAGCCGGCAACCCGCGGGCGTACGCGGGCGCCGCCTTAATCGTCTTCGCCGGCGCCTTCCTCCTCTACTTCCTCGTCCTCCTCGAAGGACGGCGCCGGCGAAGACGAAGAAGGACCGGGGGAAGAGGGCGACGGGGAGGCAGAGGCCGACGACGGCGCGGGTTCGGCCGGCTCTGACGCCGGGGGCGCCGAGGAAGGCGGGGGGGCGGCCGGCGCGGACGAAGGGGGCGGGGATGACGGCGCTGGCGACGAGGGTGCCGAAGCGTCCGCGGGCGGGTCCGCCGGCGGGTCGGTGGGCGGGTCCGCGGGGGCGGTGGCCGGCGCGGACGAGGGTGACGGCTCCGGCTGGTCGGCGTAGCCCGCAGAAGGCCCGTCGGCCGGAGGCTCGCCCGGGCCGTCGCTCAGCAAGAGGATCACGGGCGTCCCCGGTGCCACGGCCTTGCCCGTGGGCGGGTCCGTCCCGATCACCGCGCCTTCCGGCTCGGAGCTAGGCTCCCTCCGCGTGCCCGCAACCTCGTACCCCTCCCCCCGCAGGAGTTCCGTTGCCTCTTCTACGCCGAGGCCCGAGACGTCGGGGATCTCGACCCAATCCGCTTCGCCAGACTCCGGAGGGCCGGAGCTGACGGTGAGGTCCACCTCGGCGCCCCTCTTCGTCTCCTCTCCCGCGGCCGGCTTCTGCGCGGCCACCTTGCCTTCGGGGACGTCTCTGCTCGGGGACTCTCTGCGCTCGCCGAGCTTCAGTCCGGCCCTCCGGAGCTCTTCTTCTGCCTCGGAAGGGCTCATGCCGGCGAGGTCGGGTGCCTCCACGGTCGTCTGGCCGTCGCCGACGGCCAGGGCGACCCGGGAGCCCCTGCGCGCCTCTTTGCCCGCCGAGACCGACTGTTCGAGCACCCTTCCCTCGTCTCTCTCGGCGCTCTCCCTGCGCTCGACGGCCACCCCGAACCCCTCCTCGGCCAGGCGCTCGCGCGCGTCCCCCTCGGTCAGGCCCACGACCCTGGGCACCTCCCCTTCCCCAACGCCCAGGGCCCGCTGGGAACCCTCCGCGACCCCGCCGAGCGCGCCGAGCACAGGCCCGTCCAGGTCGCGCAGGAGGGCCGCGCCGATCAAACCGAGCATCGCGACGAGGGCGACCGCGAGGAGCCCGCGCCGGCCGACCCTCGGGAAGCGACGAACGGCCCCGCCCTGAGACCCGGGGGCCGCCGTCGGCGCGTGGAGCCTCTCCGTCTTCGCCGCCGACCGCGGCGCCGCGGCGAAGGCGGGGGGCCGCCCCTCGTCCACCCGCGAGAGGTCGGCGGCGAGCTCGGCCGCGCCGGGGTAGCGGTCCTCCGGCCTCTTCTCGAGCAGCTTCATCGTCACGGCGTCCAGCGCCGCGGAGACGGCCGGGTTCTTCTCCCTCGGGGGACGGGGCGGCTCGTTGACGTGCTTCATCGCCACCCCGATCGCGCTGTCCGCGTCGAAGGGCAACTCGCCGGTGAGCATCTCGTAGAGGACGACGCCCAAAGAGTAGAGGTCGCTCTCTGGGCCGAGGGGGCCCCCCATGGCCTGCTCGGGCGACATGTACTTCGCGGTGCCCAGCACGAGGCTGCTGTTCGAGAGCGGGTCGGCGGAGGCGGCGCGGGCTATCCCGAAGTCGGCGACCTTTGCGTTCCCGTGGGCGGTGAGCAGAACGTTCTGGGGCTTGACGTCGCGGTGCACTATGCCCCGCCCGTGGGCGGCCCCGAGGGCATCGGCGACCTGACCTCCGAGGCGGACCGCCTCCCCGGGGTCCATGGGCCCGTCCAGGATCCGGTCCTTCAGGGTGCCGCCGGGCACGTACTCCATGGCCATGTAGTAGGCGCCGTCTTCCGCCCGCCCCCGGTCGTAGACCTGCACGATGTTGGGGTGGTTGAGGGAGGCCGCCGCCTTGGCCTCGCGCTCGAAGCGCCCCACGAACTCGTCGCTCTCGGCGTACTGCTCCCTCAGCAACTTGAGCGCCACGTCGCGCTCGAGCACCCTGTCTCGGGCGAGAAATACCTTGCCCATGCCGCCGCTTCCGAGGGGGCCCTGCAGAACGTAGCGGTTGTCTAAGATAGCCTGCTGCACGGAGCTACCCACCCTCCCCTTGCAGGACCTCGACCCGCCTGGAGCGAGGGGCGCGGCCCGGTTCCGTATCCGGGGACCCCTCCCCCCCAGGCAGGCCGCCGGGTGGCCGGCTTGCGGTTCTTGCCGCTGGGGAGTTCCGCACCGATATCCGGCCGCTCAAGCGGTTTGGTCCTTCCTGGATCCTGGCCAACCTTGCCCCCTTAAGGGAGGTTATATACGCTCTGATGAATGGGTCAATGCACAGAAATGTGCACTTGCCTCTGAAGTGCGTTCCGGGCGGCGGGGAGTAGGAGTAGGAGAGGGCCCCAAACCCGGTGATCTTGGGGGCCTAGTCCGCCCCGAGGCCCTTGTTTCGCAGCTCTTCCAGGGCCTTCGGCGACTTCTCCAGGCCGTCGAGGCCCATACCCCGGAGCACGTCGGGGGCTTTGGTGAACTGGACGTCGCGGTACTCGACCACCTGCCAGCGGTTGCCCCACGGGTCGAGAAAGTCCAGTCCCCTCCCGGGGAGTATCTCCACGTCCAGCTCCCTCAGCGCCCGCCGGAAGGCCTTCCTGTCGTCGACGACGATGCCGACGTGGCGGTGCGTGTCGGGCGGCTGCGTCCGCTCACCGGCGACGGCGATGAACTGGTCCCCGGCGTCGATAAACGCCATCTTCGGCCCGTGCCCGCGCAGCTCGAAGTCGAAGAGGCGCCCGTAGAACGCAAGCGCTTCGTCCACGTCGTCGACCTCGACGGCGACGTGGTTGAACCCGACCAGCCTGGCGCGCGAACCCATGGGCGGATTATCCTCCCCCGTCCCGTGGGCCGCCACCCGGCCGAGCGTTAGAGCTGCGGCAGCACCGACCCGGCCATGGCCTCCAGGCCGTCGAGGTCGTCCGTCTCCAGCCACTGCAGCATCACCCGCCGCACCCCGACGTCCGAGAGGCGGCCCAGCCGGTCGACGAACTCGTCCGTGCCACCGACGATGACGGCGGCGTCCAGATCTTCGCGCGCGAGACCGTCCAGCTTGCGGTCCACCTCCGCCTGCGTGCGGCCGAAGATGCCCCGCGTCATCAGGGTGCGGCGCACGGCCTCCGGCCGGCGGCCAACCTCGCGCAGCAGACCTTCCAGACGCGCGTTTAGGTCGGCGAACTCGTCGGCCGTCAAGAACACCCCGTTCCACTCGTCGGCGAAGCGGGCGGCCAGGGGCAGCGTCCGGCGCGGGCCGTTGCCCCCGATCACCACGGGCGGGCCGCCGGGCCTCGGCGAGCGGACCGTCAGCAGGGCCTCGCGCAGCCGGTAGAACTCGCCCTCGAAGGAGGCCGGTTCCTCGTCGCGCAGGAGCCGGGTCGCGACCTCCAGGCCCTCCTCGAAGCGCCTGAAGCGGCCGTCGGTGTCGAGCAGGTCGAAGCCGAAGGCGTCGTGCTCCCGCTCCTGCCAGCCGGCCCCGAGGCCGAGCTGCAGCCGGCCGCCGGCGAGGCTGTCCACCGCCGAGGCCTGCCAGGCCGTGATAACCGGGTGGCGGAAAGAGACCGGCGAGACCAGCGGCCCGAACTCGATCCTCTCGGTGTTGTCCGCCAGCCACGTCAGCGAGGACCACAGCTCCAGCGCCTCCTTGAGCGGCCCCCGGGGCTCCGTGAAGTGGTCGGAGCGGTACAGCCCCGCGTAGCCCAGATCCTCCGCGGCCCGGCCCAGCCGCTTCCAGCGGTCCCAGCCGATGCCGTCCTGACCCTCGACCATGATCGCGACTTCGAGCACCGGACCTCCCCCTACGACCGACGCTCTGCATTCTAGCCTGTTGCATGGCCACCGAATACAATGCCCATCGTGGCGGAACGCGTCTTCGGACACATACCAGGGTATCCGGAGGGGAGCCTCTTCCGGGATCGCACCGAACTCCGTGAGAGCGGGGTACATCGGCCGATCCAAGCCGGCATCTCCGGCAGCCAGACGGAGGGCGCAGAATCTATAGTTCTCTCCGGCGGCTACGAAGACGACGCCGATTACGGAGACGTGCTTATCTACACCGGTCAGGGAGGAAGGGATCAGGCCACAGGCCAGCAGATCCACGACCAGCCTTTCTCCCGCGGAAACAGGGCGCTGGCGCTCAGCAAACAGAACGGCCTGCCCGTTCGCGTTATCCGGGGCTCCAAACACGATTCGGAACACTCGCCACCTTCCGGCTACAGCTACGACGGGCTCTACACGGTCGAGAGGTTTTGGCACGATGTAGGCAGATCGGGATTTAGGATCTGGCTCTTTCGTCTGGTGAAGAATCTGGAGAAGGTGAGGGTCGGACAAGAGGTCCGCGAGGAACCGGCCGAGTACGCGGCGCCCGGTTGCCAGGAAATGAGGGTGTCGCGCGTCGTGAGGGATTCGGCACGCGCGAGGAGGGTCAAAGCCCTCTACGACCACAGGTGTCAGATGTGCGGAACCCGCCTGGAGTGCCCCGCCGGACCGTACTCGGAGGCCGCCCACATCCGTCCGCTTGGCACCCCGCACGACGGCCCGGACACGGTGGATAACATCCTGTGCCTATGCCCAAATCATCACGTGCTCTTCGACAACGGTGCCATCTATGTCGCGGACGACCTGTCCTTGAACGGTGAAGGCGGCAACAGGCTTGCCGTCCATAATAATCATCGCATCAACGACCGCCATCTCGCCTACCACCGGGATCATCTGGCCGTGGTTTCGGAGCCGGTTTCTCTGTGACCGAAACCCCGTCGTAGACCCCCGGTCTCGGCGCAGGAGCTCCTTCAACCAGCACGCCGTCCGGGCTCTAG
>JAUJMB010000364.1 GCA_030447045.1 Rubrobacteraceae bacterium
CCTCTCCCCCGTCTCGAGGTCCACCGGCGAGAAGCTCTCGTAGACCTCGCGCCAGCCCGGCAGGGGCTCGGCGAGAGCGGAGCGCAGCATCTCGGCGGCCTCCCGCCCCCCCCGACCCCCCGTGTCGCGCGCGTCGTGCATAGCTCCGGGGATGATAGCGCAACCGCACGCCGGGTCAGTCGGCGATATTCATGTAGGCGAGCACCTTCGTCGGCGCGACGCGGACGAGGAGCTCGCCGGGGACGGCGTTGCGGCGTCCGAAGGCCTCCGCCTCCTCCTCACCCATGTAGCGTCCGCCGAGGCGGGTGGCCCAGAGGAGCAGGTCGGGGTCGTCGGCGGTGAGGGTGGCCACACCCTCCACGATGACGAAATGGAACGGCGGCCTCTCGTCGTCGATGCACAGGCTCACGCGCCCGTCGCGGCGCAGGTTCCTGGCCTTCACCGTGTCTTCGGCCGTGGTGAAGACGAACGTCTCCCCGTCGAGGTGGTACCAGATCGGGGCCGCGTGGGGCCGCCCGTCCGCCCGCACCGTCGCAAGCGTCGCCGTCCTCGCGCTGCCGAGCAGGAACTCCCTGTACTCTTCGGCTGTCATCTCTCGGGCCACGCCCACGCACCCCCACGTCCGTCGGAGACAGATTCTACGCGCGTCTGCGGCCCACCGCACCGCCCTCCGCCAATACGAAGGTCGCGCCGCCGGGTCAGAAAGATCGTACCTTCGGAGCCGGCAAGGCCGCCAACCCCGAGAAGAGCAGACCATGAAAGTGGAAGCGAAACTCGAAGAGCTCGGGCTCGTGTTGCCCGAACCGGTACAGACCCCACCCGGTCTCGTGCTGCCGTTCGCGTGGGTGCGGGGCGACCGGGCCTACGTCTCGGGCCACGTCCCCCTGAACCCCGACGGCTCGGTGGCGGGGCCGCTGGGCAAGGTGGGCGCCGAGGTCTCCGAGGAGCAGGGCTACGAGGCGGCGCGGCTGACCGCGCTCTCGATACTCGGCGACCTCGAACGCGAGCTCGGCGACCTCGACCGGGTGGGCGCGTGGCTCAGGGTCTTCAGGATGGTCAACTCCGCGCCGGGCTTCGTGCGGCAGCCGAACGTCGTCAACGGGTTCTCCGACCTGATCCTGGATCTCTACGGTCCGTCGGCCGGGGACCACACCCGCTCTGCCGTCGGCCTCGCGGAGCTGCCGCTCGGCGTCCCGGTAGAGATAGAGGCCGAGGTCGAGATAACCGGAAGCTAGCAGAGGAGCCGGGCACCGGGTCCCTTCCATGATACAATGCTTATTAAATGGAAAGCTGGCTGCTCCGGGCTTGATCCGGGGCGGTTCCATTCGAGCACTCATACATGCGGGTCCGGGTACCCTCCCCGCGGGGGTCCGGGCTCGTGGACAGAAGAAGGGTCACGCTGGTGCTAAACGGAGATCACGGTCCGGTCGAAGAGAGCCGCCCGAACGGGACTAACGAGGCCCCCGAGGGGGGCCGTCTCGGGCTCGAGGAGGCCTGGGAGGACGTCCTGCGCCAACAGGAGCTCCTGCGCAAGCGCGCGGAGTCCAAGAGGCAGAAGGCGGAAGACCAGGCGACGCTCTGGAGAGAGTTCATGGAGACGGAGCGGCGCGAGATAGAGCAGCGCCAGAACGGCCAGCTAGCCAGGCTCCTCGGCGATCCACTCCCCGGCGAGCTTCCGGCGGCGCTGAGACAGCTCGCCGCCCACGACCAGACGCAGGCCGAGCGGGGTCTCGTGGCGCTGATGAGCGGCGGCAACACGGTCTACAAGCCCCTGGAGGACCTCCGGCCCGAGGACATGCCGGCCAGGATCGCGGCAAACCGGCTGCGCGTGACGTGGCTCAAGGAACGCAGGGACGAGTGGCTCGGCCGCGGAGAGACCCCGGCGTAGGACCCGGCTTCCGGGGCTTCGACAATCGACGCTTACCGCTAGTGCCAGGCTACTAGCCCCGAACCTCGTCCCGGCGTCCCGACGGGGCTGATCGAGGTGGCGGCGTCCAGCTCAGACGGCGTCGTCGGTGGCGAGCATGTCGAGGGCGATGGCGGCGGTCCAGGACTG
>JAUJMB010000365.1 GCA_030447045.1 Rubrobacteraceae bacterium
TCTCGGCGTCGAAGAGCTCCATCTGGCGCGGGAGGGGCTGGCCGACGTTGGCGAGCAGCTCTTCCCGGGAGAAGTCGTCGCGGCCGAGGACGGAGGAGGTGGCGTGGCGCATGGACTGGAAGATCATCTCCGTCGTGTCCACGAGCGTTCCGTCGAAGTCGAAGAGGGCGACGGCGAGCACTAGGGGTTGGAGCCGTTCAACAGGGTGTTCACGTCCCAGGTGCCTATCTCTTCGAGGCCGGCGTTGTCGGTGAGCTCCAGGTGGACGGGGGTTACGCTGATCTCGCCGTCCGCGATGGCCGCGAAGTCGGTGCCCTGCTCCTCGTGGTAGCCGGGCGGGTTGTTGTATATGTCGTAGCCCACCCTGCCCTCCGCGTCCTCCACCTCGACGAGCTCGTCCCTGTACATCCTGCGCCCGAGCCTCGTGACCCTGGCGCCCTTGAGGTCCTCGCGGGTCCTGTTGGGGGCGTTGACGTTCAGGATGCGGCCCTCGGGGAGGCCCTTCAGGGCCACCTTCGCCAGGCGGGCGACGAACTCGGCGGCGGCCTCGAAGTGGAGGTCGCCGTTCATCGGCGTGAGCTCCTCGGCGCTCTCGTGCCAGGGGCGGTCGATGCTAAGGGAGACCGCGATGCCGGGGACGCCTATGACGATGCCCTCCATGGCCCCGGCGACGGTGCCGGAGTAGGTTATGTCGTCGCCCAGGTTCTCGCCGTGGTTTATGCCGGCGACGACGAGGTCGGGCACAAAGTCCATGAGGCCTAGGGCCACGAGGCGTACGCAATCGACG
This sequence comes from Rubrobacteraceae bacterium, assembly GCA_030447045.1. Next base: position 788 of record JAUJMB010000365.1, read on the forward strand.
GGCGTGCCCGAGCAGGCGTAGCCCATCCCCCCGTCGGCCATCTCTCGCTCCTCGACGTGCAGGGGGCGGCCGAAGGAGATGCTCCGCCCGACGCCGCTGCGGTTCTGGTCGGGGGCGACGGTGAGCACGTCGGCAACCCTCTCCAAAGCCTGGCGGACGGCGAGCAGGCCCGGGGCGTCTATTCCGTCGTCGTTGGTCAAAACTATGCGCAAGGCGGCATCCACCCTCTCTCCAAAACGGGCACGGATTCTATCATCCCGCCGCGGCGGGCAGGAAATACGCCAGATCTTCCGGGGGGGCATTGGACAAACAGCACATAGTGCGATAGCGTACCCGGGCTGTGATCTGGAAGTAACGAGAGGGGCGTAAAGCGTATGGACGCCAGGGATTGGTTTAAGCATCGCTCATATGACTCCAAGCGCTTCTCGGACCTGCGGAAGCTCGGCCGCCGGAAGCGGGAGCGGGGCCTCACGGTCAGCGCCGTGCTGCCCTCGCGCAACGTCGCCGACACCGTTGGCGGGATCATCGACGAGATCCAGGCCGTAAACGGGCGCACGGGCGGGGACCTGCTGGTGGACCAGATCCTGGTCGTCGACGCCGACTCCCCCGACGGCACGGCCGACGTCGCCGCCGAGAAGGGCGCCGAGGTCTTCTCGGAGAACGAGCTTATGCGCGAGCACGGCGGCGCCCACGGCAAGGGCGACGCGATGTGGCGCTCCCTCTCCGTGGCCCGCGGCGACCTCGTGATGTTCATGGACGCGGACACGAGGGACTTCGAGCCCCAGCTCGTCTACGGCATCCTCGGCCCCATCCTCGAGGACCCGTCGGTGCGCTACGTCAAGGCCGCCTACCGGCGCCCGTTCAAGAGCGAGGAGACGCTGCAGGTCGACGGCGGCGGCAGGGTAACCGAGCTCTCGACCAAGCCGCTCTTCAACCTGTTCTACCCCGAGCTCACCGGCTTCGTGCAGCCGCTGGCAGGGGAGTTCGTGGCGGACAGGGAGCTCTTCCGCTCCATACCGTTCCTCACCGGCTACGCGGTGGAGACCGGGATCATGATCGACGTCTTCAAGATGGTGGGCCTCGACGCGATGGCCCAGGTGGACCTCGGCACCCGCCAGAACCGCCACCAACCTTTACGCGACCTCTCGCGCATGTCCTACGCGGTCCTGCGCGCCGTCGCCCGGCGGATGAGGCAGGAGGGGCGCCTGAACCAGACGCGCGACCCCGACGCCCCCGTCTCCCCCTTCCAGTTCAGCGACTACCT
>JAUJMB010000071.1 GCA_030447045.1 Rubrobacteraceae bacterium
AGACCACCCGCGCCGACGACCTGCGCCGCTCCGCCGGCCTGTAGTTGGTCCGCGCCACGGGGCAACAGGCGGCCCCGGCCGCCCGCGGGCACGAACGCGTCAGGGTCTGCCTCCTGATCTCCACGCACGCCCTGCCGCCGCTGAGCTACCGTGTCCCCGACCGCCTGCGGGGGAGGGTTTCCCCCGGATCGCTGGTCGTCGCCCCGCTCTCGGGCCGCTCCCGCCTCGGGGTGGTGCTCGGCGGCGAAGCCGAGACCGACCGCGACCTCGAAGACCTCGTCTCCGTCGCCGACGGGCTCTCCGTCCCGCCCGACCTTCTGGGGGTGTGCCGCTGGGTCGGCGAGTCCGCCGCCGTCCCCCTGCCCACGGTGCTGCGGGGTGCGATACCGCCGGGCATCGACACGGGCCGCTACGTGGTAGTAAACCCGGACCCGGGCTGGCCGTGGGCCGAGGGCGACGTCGTCTCCCGCGCGGCGCTGAAGAGGGCGCTCGGCCCCGACGGGCTCAAGGAGGCCGAGGAGGGGGGGAGGGTCCTGCTCTCGCCGGCCGTCCCCGAGCGCAAGCTCGTCGAGTGGGCGGTGGTCAGGGGGGCGGCCAAACCGGACCTCGCGCGCGCCCCGCGGCAGCGGCAACTGCTCGAACACCTCAAGGAGCGCGGGGGCGCCCTGCAGGTGGCGGCCCTCCTCGCCGGGGCCGGCTCGAACCGCGCCGCGCTGCGCGAGCTTGCCCGCCGGGGTGCCGTCCGGCTCGTCCGCAGGCCCGAACCGCCCCCGCTCCTCCCGACCTCGGGCGAGGCCGGCGGGAGCTCCTTCGACCCGGACGCGTCCAGGGCGGTCGGGCGCGGGGGCGCCTTCGTGTGGCGCGTACCGACGGGTGAGCAGCCCGAGGCCGTCGCGGCCGTAGCGCGGGCCGCCGTCGGGGAGGGGGAGCAGGCCCTGATCCTGGCCCCCGAGATAGAGACGGTGGAGCGCCTCGCCCGCCACCTGGCCCGCGCCCTGCCGGGCGGCCACGCGGTCGCCGCGTACCACAGCGGGCTCGGAAAGGACCGCGCCGCGATCTTCGGGGCGGCCCGCCGAGGGGAGGCGGACGTGATCGTCGGCACCCGCGCCGCGGCCCTGCTGCCGCTCGCCCGCCCCGGGGCGTTCTGCGTCGTGGACGAGCACGACGAATCCCACCGCGCCAGGCCGGGGTACGAGGGCATCCCGATCCACGCCAGGGACGTCGCAATCGCCAGGGGCCGGGCGGAGGGCGCCGCGGTCGTCTGCCTCTCCCCGACGCCCTCCCTGCGCCTCTTCGCCGCCCCGCGGCGCGGCGGCGCGGGCGCGAGGGAGCTTCCCCCGCGGCCGGCGGCCGAGTGGCCGGCGGTGCGCATCGTGGACATGAGGGGCTCTGGCGCCGTACTGAGCTCCACGTTGCTGGACGCCTGCCGGCGTCTCGTGGCCGACGGTGGGCGCGCCGGCGTGGTGGTGGACCGTCTGGGCTACGCCTCCGCGGTCTCCTGCAACCGCTGCGGATCCGTCCGGCGCTGCCCCGAGTGCGACCTGCCGCTCGCCCTGCACGGCGGGGGGCTGGCTCTGTTCTGCTCCGGGTGCGGTCGCCGGGAGGCCCGCGACGCGCGCTGCCCGGACTGCGGGTCGGGGCGCCTGAGCCCGTCCGGGGTCGCGGTGGAGAAGGTGTGTGAGGTGCTCTCGGGCGAGCTCGGGGAGCCGGTCGGGCTCCTCACCGCGGGCCGGAGCGAGCTGGAAGGGGCCGCCGTGGTGGCCGGCACCGCGCGGTGTGTCCTGCGCGAGAGGTGGGACGCCGTCCTGCTCCCGGACGTCGATGCGGCGCTGCAGGGAGGCGGCATCGGGGCCGCCGAACGCTCCTTCCGGCTGGTCTACCGGGCGGCCGAAGCGGCCCGGGGGTTGCTCCTGATCCAGACCCGCACGCCCGAACACTACGTGCTCCGCGCGGCGGCCCGCGACGACTACGAGTCCCTTGTGGCGGCGGAGGTGCCGAGGCTCCGGGCCGCGGGCTACCCGCCCTTCGCCCACTTGGCCACGGTGGTCCTCTCGGGGCCTAGGGAGACGGTCTCCCTTGCGGTAGAATCCCGGTTGCACGCGGGCCTCGGCACGGGTGTCCAGGTGTCGGAGCCGGTGCCGGTACAGGCTTCCGGGGGGAGGCCTTCGTGGAAGATCCTGCTCCGGTCCAGGGACCGCCGGACCGTCGCCAGGGCCGCGGCGCGCGCGGCGCGATGGGCCGCAGGGACGCGCGGGCTCGAGGCGCGCATTTTGGTTGACCCCGAGGAGGTGTAGGCGCCGTGGCGCTGGAAGTGAAGACGTTCGGAGACCCGGTGCTGAAGACCCGCGCCACCAGGGTGAAGGAGTTCGACGAGGCCCTGCTCCGCCTTACCGAGGAGATGCTCGTCACGATGCGCGAGCGGGAGGGGGTCGGCCTCGCGGCGAACCAGGTAGGGCGCCTCAGGCGCGTGCTCGTCGCCGGGATCGAGGAGCATGAGTACGTGTTGGTCAACCCCGTGATCGAAGCCCGCTCGGAGGAGACGGAGGTCCTGGCCGAGGGCTGCCTCTCGATACCGGGCATCCAGGTCGAAGTGGAGCGCCCCGTGGCGGTCACGGTCTCGGGCCAGGACGCGGCCGGGGACGAGGTCCGCTTCGAAGCCGAGGGCCTGCTGGCGAGGGTCTTCCAGCACGAGATAGACCACCTCGACGGCGTGCTCATCCTGGACCGCACGGACCGGGAGACGCGCAAGGCCGCCCTGCGCGAGTGGCGCGAGCGCCTGCTAGCCCAGAACGCCTGACCTTAGGGCCGTGAAGGTAGCGTTCGCCGGCACCCCGCCTTTCGCGGCGACCATACTCCGCGGCCTGCTCGCCTCCGAGCACGAGGTCGGCCTGATCGTCTCCCAGCCAGACCGCGGGCGCGGGCGGGGACGCAAGACCACCCCGACCCCCGTCTCGGCCCTCGCCCGTTCGGAGAACCTGCCCCTGGCCCAGCCCGCGCGCATAGGCGAGGTAGCCCCCGAGATCTCCTCGCACGACGCCCTGGTCGTCGCCGCCTTCGGCCAGATCCTGCGCCCCGATACCCTCTACGCCGCCCCCCACGGGGCCTGGAACGTCCACGCCTCCCTCCTCCCCCGCCACCGCGGCGCGGCCCCCATAGAACGCGCCGTCATGGCGGGCGAGCGGGAGACCGGTATCACCATAATGCGCATGGATGAGGGACTGGACACCGGCCCGACGGCACTCCAAAGCCCCGCGCCCATCCACCCCGACACGACCGGCGGCGAACTTACCGACCTCCTCGCCCAGATCGGAGCTAACGCTATAGTTGAGGCTTTGACCTTGCTGGAACAAGGGAGGCTAACCCTTTCCGAGCAGGACAGTCTTAATGCAACATATGCGCCTAAACTTCTGGAAGAGGATAAGACTGTTCGGTGGGGCGAGGGGGTTCGGGCTGTGCACGATCTCGTCCGGGCGCTGTCGCCCGGGATCGGGGCCCGCGCCTTCCACCCCGGGTTCGACGGCCCGGTCAAGATCTGGCGCACGCGGGTCGAGGACGGGTTCGCGTCTGGCGGGTCTCCCGGCACCGTTTCGGCCTCGAATGGGCGTATATTCGTGCAATGCGGGGTTGGGGTCCTGGAGGTGCTGGAGTTGCAGGCGCCGGGGGGAAGACGCATGACGGCCCGGGAGTTCCTGCTCGGACGCGGGCTGGAGGGCGCCTTCGTTGGCTGAGGGGGGTGCGGTCCGGGCGGTCCGACCCCGGGACCGTCGGGAATGTGGGGATCGAGGCAAGATGTTAGCAGTGGTGCTAAACTTCGGCCGTTACGCCTGGGCAAGACCGCGGGGAGGAGGCCGAGATCCGGGAGCCCGAGACCACCACCAGAACGCCTGAACCAGAAGTCGAGGTGCAGAGGATTACCCTAGAAGACGAGATGAGGGTTGTCGTCGTCGGGGCGGGCGGCTTCGGGCGGGTGGCGCTGGACGTTCTGTTGTGCGGGGGTTTCGGGGACCGGACGCTCGGGTTCTACGACGACGCGCACGCGGTGCTGCCGGCGAGGATCCGGGGCTACCCCGTGCTCGGGGACGTCGGGATGCTGAAGAGCATGCTCTCCGTCGAGCCCGCTCACGTGGTCGTGGCCATAACGGACAACGAGGCGCGGCTGCGCATCGCCAACAACTTGCGGCGGTTGGGCGGGGAGTTCTTCACGCCGGTCCACCCGCTCGCCCACGTCTCGGACGCCGCCGACGTGGGCGACGGGAGCGTGTTGGCGGCGGGCGCCGTGGTCCACCCCGACGCGTCGGTGGGCAGCCACTGCTTTGTCGGTCCGGGGGCCGTGGTCGACCGTGACGCGGAGGTTGGGGCGGGGGTGTGGGTCTCGGCCGGGGCCGTGGTCGGTGCGGGGGCGCGCGTAGGGGCGCGGGCGGTGCTCGGGATCAACGCCAGCGTCGGGCGCAAGGCGGTGGTTGGGCCCGAGGAAGAGGTCGGGGCGTCGCGGTACGTCGCCAGGGAGGGCGGTTGAGGCGACCGCGGCTCTCCGTCGTGGCGGCGGGCGCCCCGTCCGGCCACCGGCCGGACCCCTATACCTCCCATGAGGGGCTCTGAGAGGCGTGGAGCGCCTGCGGCGGGCGGTGCGGCTCGGCGGGAAGACGTCCGTTGGGCTGGACATCGACAGGGGCGCCATAAAGGCCGTCGAGGTCTCTCTCAGGGGGGGCGAGTACACCCTCAGGCACGTCGGATACCACAGGCTCCCGCCCGGGACCGTCGTGGACGGGGAGGTGGCTGACGAGGAGCTGCTGGCCGAGGAGATAGGCGAGTTCTGGGACGCCCACGCGTTCGGGAACAAGTCCGTCTACCTCGGCATAGCGAACCGGAACGTCGTGGCCCGCGTGCTCGAGTTCCCGCCCATGGACCCAGAGGACCTCAAGGGCGCCGTCGGCTACGAGGCCGAGGAGCACATCCCCATGCCCCTGGACGAGAGTGTCCTGGACCACGTCGTGCTCGGGCCGCGCGGCGAGGCGGGGGAGGGCGACCGCGTCCTCGTCGTGGCGGCCCAGAGGGAGATGGTGCGGCGCTACACCTCCGCCGTGAGGTCCGGCGGCCTTAGGGCCGTGGGCGTGGACGTCAAGGCGCTGGCGCTCACCCGCTCGGCCCTCCCGGGGGAGTTCTTCGCGGAGGAGGGCGCCGTCGTGCTGCTCGACGTCGGGACCGAGGTCTCCAACCTCGTGGTCGCCGAGGGGGAGGCGCCGGCCCTGACGCGCTTCGTCCCCGTGGGCTTCTCCGACTTCGTCGGCGCCGTGGCGCGCGCCGCCGACCTGCCAGACGACGAGGCCGAGAAGCGGGCCCTCGACCCCCGGACGGGCCTCGGCGACGAGCCGGAGGCAGACCCCGCGTCCGGCGAAGAAGACGGGGACTGGGACCCGGCGCTCGCGTACGACGCCCGCCGGGGGCTCGAGGAGGCGGCCCGGGATCTGGCGGAGGAGGTGCGCTCCTCCATCGAGTACCACCACGCCCAGCCGCGGGCGCGGGAGGTCTCGCGGCTCCTGCTCTCCGGGGAGGGGGCGCTCGTCGCGGGCCTCGCCTCCCACCTCGGGGAGCTGCTCGGCCTGCCCGCCGAGAACGCGAGGCCCACGGAGAAGCTCGCCGCCAACCGGTCCAACGTCTCAGACGAGCAACTGCGGGCGATGGAGCCGGTGCTCGCGATCGCGCTCGGGCTCGCCATGGAGGAGGCGTGAGGCGCGTAAACCTCCTCCCGCCGGAGGAGCGCAGGTCCCGCACCGAGGGGCTGCCGGGCGGCCTCGTGGGCCTCTTCCTCGTCGCCGCGGCGGCCCTGCTCATAGCACTCGCGGTGGTCTACCTCGTGTTCCTGCTCAGGCTCAACGGCCTGGAAGAGGAGGTCGCCGAGCTGGACGGGCAGATCTCGCAGCAGAACGCGCGCCTGCAGGAGCTCGCCCCGTTCAGGGACCTCCAGACGCGCCTGGAGGAGAAGAAGCCCGTGGCCGACGGCATCTTCCGCACCCGCTTCCCCTGGGACGACTTCCTGCAGGGCCTCGCGTTCGTGGTGCCCGAGACGACGGCCCTCCAGACCCTCACCGGGGAGGCCGCGCCGGTCGATGTCGAGGCGCCCGCCGAGCAGCCGCTCGACCCTCCGGGGGCCGTCACGTTCACGGGGGTGGCCCTCCCCAACTACCAGAACGTCGCGGACTTCGTGGTGAGGATGAACAATTTAGAGTACCTCTCCAACTCCCAGCTCAACTCCGCCGAGCTCGACCGGGAGACCTTCGTCGAACCCGCGATAGAGTTCGAGGTGGCCTCGGAGCTACTCACCGTCTCGGGCGAACGGGGGACGGAGGTGCGCATCGAGGGCGGGGACCGGGCCGAGGTCGCCCCAGACCCCGAAGACGACGCGGCCTTGCGGGAGGTGGCGAGCTCGGGCTCCGTGGCCGCGGGCCAGTACGACGATGCGGGGGCGCGACCCTGATGTCCTCCCGGAACGTGATCCTGCTGGGCGCCCTGGGCCTGGTGCTGCTCGTCGTCGCGTTCTACTTCCTGCTCCTTGGCCCCCTCCTGGAGAACCTCGACCAGCAGGCCGACGCCCGCGACGAGCGGCAGGCCACGCTGGCGGAGCTCCAGGCCGAGGTGGCACGCCTCGAGGAGGTGCGCCGGAACGCACCCGAGCTCCAGCGCCAGTTGCTCGAGCTGAACAAGCGCATCCCGACCCAGCCGGAGGTCGAGACGCTCGTCGTGCAGATAGAGGACATCGCGCAGGCGGCGGGGGTTACGCAGACGCAGATCGTGCGCGGGGACCCCGTCCCACCCGAGGGCGGTGGCGACTTCACGGTCCAGCCCATTACAATGTCCTTCGAGGGCACCTACGAGGAGCTGCTCGAGTTCTTGAGGCTGGCCGACGACCTCGTCCGGCTCGTGGCGGTAAACAGCGTGGCCTACGAGGTCGCGGAGGAGGGCACGACGGCGGCGCCCGACGTGGAACAGAACCTTACGGTGGAGATAGAGGCCGAGGTCTACTACCAGCCCACGGACGTTCCCGACGGGACCGCCCCCGTGGCGCCGGCCTCCCCAGGGACCTCCCCCGAGACCACCACCGCGGCCCCGGCGGCCGAGTAGCGTGGGCGACCTGGCGGCCAGGATCTCGGCCCTCTGGCGAAACCTCTTCAACACCCTCGTGCGCGACAACAAGGTCCTGCCGCCGGTCCTCGCCCTGCTCGCCCTCCTCCTGTTCGCCTGGGTAGTGGCCGGCGCCTTCCTGGGCGGTCCTGAGGACGAAGAGGCCTCCCCCGGGAGCGCCGAGCTCGTCCAAGCCACGGACCCGGATGCCGCGGCGGACTCCGGGGCGGACGCGCCCGAGGTGGAAGACCGCGACGCGGACTCCTACGCCGCCTACCGCAACAAGGACCCGTTCCGCCAGCTCCTGGCGCCGGCGTCCGAATCGACGGGCGAGGGCACCACCGGCGCCGCGCCGGACGATGGCACGACCCCGCCGGCCTCCGTCCCCCCCGAAGACACGACGGGCGGCGGGCAGGGGGGCGGCGGGGGAGACCGCTCGCCAAAGGACTCCGACGGCGACGGGCTCACCAACCGCGACGAGGAGCGCCTCGGCCAGGACCCGCGCAACCCCGACTCCGACGGCGACGGCATCGAGGACGGCCAGGACGACGCGGACGGCGACGGCCTGCCCGACGGCGGGCAGGGCAGCGGCGACTCCGGAACCGGCGGCGG
>JAUJMB010000072.1 GCA_030447045.1 Rubrobacteraceae bacterium
GCGGCCGCCAACCCGCGGTGACCAAACCCAATGGCTGAGCCGATGTTCCCGAAGTTCGAGTACCACCTGGACGAGTCCGACCCGGACATGGTCGTGCTGCGCCGCCAGGACGGCGCCTTCGTGGCCGTCTTCAGCACCGGGGGGGCCACCAAGGAGGGCATCATGCAGGCCGCGGAGGAAGACTACCGAGCCTTGCTCCGAGAGCACGCCAGCCTGCTGTGGCAGCCGACCGAGGAATACCGCAGGGCCTAGCCCCAGCCAGCGCGACTTCCGAGAACCCCTTCAGCCCGAAGTTCCGGGAACCGTGATCGTCCGAAGTAGGAAACGTTGTTCGACTATAAAAGTGCGAGTACGACGCTACTCGGGTGCGGGCCGCGGGGTAGGGAGGCTCGACCGCTTCTTGCCGTCTGGCCCTTTCACTGGCCTGGTTCCACACGGCCAAGGCGAGGCCTTGGCGCCGTAGGGGGCGGTGCCCGCTGTGCTAGGATCAACGCTCCGATGGAAGAGCCCTTGAATACCAGGCGGGGGGACCGCGCCGGTGTCCTGCTCCGGGCGCTGGTGACCGCCGCTCTCGTCTTTATCGCTGACCAGGGGCTGAAGGCGGTCGTCGAGGGCTCCATGCGGGTCGGCGAGAGTATCCCGCTCGTGCCGGGCTTCCTGAGCCTCACGCACATCAAGAACGACGGCGGCGCCTTCGGCATCCTCGGCGGCAGCCAGCTCGTGCTGCTCGCGGGGAGCGCGGTGGCCGTCGGGGTCGTATTGTGGATGCTCCTCTCGGGCCCGGCGTCGGGGATGACCACCTACGGGGGAGGCCTGATCCTCGGCGGCGCCGCCGGCAACCTCCTCGACCGCCTGACCGCCGGGGAGGTCACCGACTACGTCCACTTCTCGTTCTGGTATGTCTTCAACGCCGCCGACGCCGCCATAACCGTCGGCGTCGGCCTCCTGCTGCTCTCGGCCCTTCGCCCCGAGGGAGCCGGAGGTCCGTCGGATGCCCACCCCGTCGGCGGGGACGGCGAGGGCGACCCCGCCAACCGATCCCCCCTGCGCTAAAGTTCCCTCAACCTGCGCCAAAGCGCCGTCACGTTTCCCTACCCCGCCCGCGTTGCGACGCTCCCAGAGCCCCGTCCGCGTCCCTCAGGCTACGCGGCTCAGGACGAAGGCAAGGAGGAACCCGACGGTCGTGACGACGCCGACGACGGGACCACCGACTTCGTAGGCCTCGGGCATTATGGTGGATGCGAGCACACCGGTCCCAAGCGCCATGACGACGGCCATGAGCCGCCTTGAGGCGCCCGCGTAGAGGCCAACCACATCCCCGACGAGAAGCGCCGCACCCCCGACGAAGCCCCAGAGCGCGGCCTCGAGCGCCCCGGCGACGGGCTTACCGCTCTACGAGTCGACCGTAGACGGCCCGGTACCGCTGGATGGCCTGGCGCAGATCCTCGGTGGACTGCTCGCCCACGTCCGCGCCGGAGCTCCCGCCCGTCCGGGCCACCACGTCCGCCCGCATGCGGCGGGCCTCGCGGTAGTCGTCGGCGACGTCGGGGTGCAGGACAGCCAGGTTCTTCTCCGTCTCCTCGTCGCTCTGGGAGGAGTCGGTGACGAAGCGGCGCTCGTGGAGGATGTCCGAGACGGTGCGGTCTGCCATCTCTATGGACTTTTCGGGGTTCTCCACAAAGACCCGCTCGACCTCGCCCCACTGCGCCTCGAAGTGCTCCCGCCGCTCGTCGGGGAGCGGCTCGACGTTGCGCTCCACGCTCCCGCGTCGCCGCCGGAGCTCCCTCTCGGCCTCCTCCTCGGATCCCTTCTCCCGGGCCGTCCGCTCGTACTCCGAGCCGAACTCCTGCCTGGTGCGCTCCCGCTGCTGCTCCTGCCGCCTCGCCCGGCTCCGCCTCACGGCGAAGAAGATCGCCAGCAGCAGGATGACCACCACAACCACCACGATGATCGTTACGATTAACGTGGTATTCACAAATATCTCCTTCCCTTGACCCCTGCGCTCTTTTGTTCCCCTAAACGAAACATGCGTAACGTGGCCCCGCGTCGGCGGCGGTTTCCCGTAGGGGGCGTCGTGGCATAAAATCCCCGTGACGGCGACGCCGCGCAGCCAACGAGAGGAGCGACGCATGACCGAGCGCGAACGACGCGAGGGCCCCGGGGAGACCAAGGACAACGTACGCGACGACCTCGACGAGGCCTCCACGGGCCGCAAGAAGGACGCAACCCCGAGCTCCGCCGAGGAAGAGGCCTCCGGGGGCGGCGGGGTCAAGGACAACGTCCAAGACGAGCACGACGAGACCCAGCGCCACTAGCGGCCGGGTAGTCTAGAACCGCGGGACCGGGGCCGCGAGGTCCCGGTCCTTCTCTCTGCCCTAGCGCACCCTCGGCCGGTTCGAGTCCGTGCGGGAGCGGTTGAAGAGCCGGTCGAGAAAGTGGTCGGCCACGTAGGCGCCGGCGGCGCCGCCGAGGACGCCGAGCACGACGTCGAAGATAGTGTCGGGGATGCGGTGGCTTATGGGGACGCCTAGGGCGTCCAGTATCACCTCGACGACCTCCCACCCGCCCGCGCCCAGGAGGCCGATGACGGAGCCCGTGACGATGGCGTGGCGGCGCGAGTCGAAGAACTCGTCGTCGCCCCCGCCGCGGTAGATGATCTCGGCCAGAACGGCCACGAGCACGAACGGCGTGAGGAAGTGCGCGATCTCGTCGTAGAGCGGTATCGGCTCGAAGAGCTTCCAGGCGAACCCCGCCCCGTTCAGGACGATGCAGACCAGGATCAGCAGGACGACCCATCTACGCGGCATACTCAAACCCTTCTCGGTGCATAGCTTCTACCCCTCCGCCTATACCCCAGGCAGCCCGTACTGGAACACGTCCTCTGGCACCTCGTGGCAGTGGCGGCAGCGGGCCTCGTAGCTCTCCTCGGCTCCCACGAGGATTATCGGGGCGGAGGCGGGCGCCGGGCGGCCATCTATGAGGCGCTGGGAGCGGGCGGCGTCCCGGCCGCAGCGCGCGCAGATGGCCCTGAGCTTGACTACTTCGTCGGCCTCGGCGAGGAGCTCCGGCATCGGGCCGAACGGCTCGCCGCGGAAGTCCATGTCGAGGCCGGCCACGATCACCTCGTAGCCGCCGTCTGCGAGCTGCCGGCAGGCCTCCACGATGCCCGCATCGAAGAACTGGGCCTCCTCGACGGCGACGACGTCGGTGGCGGGGTCCACCCTTTCGAGCAGCTCCGCGCTGGAGGAGACGGGGACGGCCCCGTGGGGGGTGCCGTTGTGGGACCGGATCTCGCCGTGCTCGGAGCGGGTCTCTAAAGCGTGCTTGAAGACCTGCACCCGCCGGCGGGCGTAGAGCGCGCGGCGGGAGAGCCGGATCAACTCCCCCGTCTTGCCGGAGAACATGGAGCCCGAGATAACGGTAAGGGAACCCGTGCGGAGCGTCGGGTCCTCTTCCAAGGGTCTGAACATCTGCGTCATACCCACCCATTCTACTTGCCCTCCGGGGGATTTCTTGCCACCTCCCCCTCCTGTTCGCGACGCTTCTTTCTACGCCTCACGAGAGCGAAGGTGAGGACGCCCAGGGCCGCGAGCACTGTGGTGAAGAGGAAGAGGCCTACGTACTCGGGGGCCCGCCGGCCGAGAAACGAGTAGAGAAAGGTCTGGGGGAGGATGCCTAAAGTGGTGGCGAGCATGAAGCCGCCGAAACGCATCCGGGTGAGGCCGGCGGCGTAGCTTATGGCGTCGAAGGCCACGCCGGGGACGAGGCGGCCGGCGAAGACCGCGTACGTCCCCCACCGCTCGAACCAGCGGTCGGCGGACTCGAGGCCCGTCCTGCCGACCAGGACCTCGACCGGCGTCCGCCCGAGGGCGCGCGAGACGCCGAAGCAGACCGCCGCGGCCAGGACGTGGCCGAAGAGGGAGAGCATCCAGCCCCAGAAGACGCCGAAGGCCAGGCCGTTGGCGAAGGTGATCAGGAACGAGGGCACCGGCGCCGCCAGCGCCTGCAACACCATCAGAGAGCACGAAGCTACCGGCGCCCAGACCCCGAACGAGAGGATGTAGTCCCGCAACCCCGCGACATCCCCCCGGCCCAGGATGCCGAGCGCCCGGTTCGTCTCGGCCCGGAAACCGTCCACCAGCAGGTACACCAGCCCGAACGCCACAGCCCCGGCCAGGAGCAACCAGAACCGCAGCCACCGGATCTTCCGCCCGTCCACCCTCGCAGGTCGCCCCATACCCCGTCATTGTCCCCGCCGGAACACGGTTTCAGCCCGCGGCCCGGGCCAAGCCTCCTACTATCCCTCGGGGCCGGCGAGGTCCAGCGTCTTCCGGGCCATCCGGATCGAAGCGGCGTCCACCATCTGCCCGTCCACGCTGACCGCGCCGGAGCCCGCCGCGTTCGCCGCCTCGTAAGCCTCGACCACTTTTTTAGCCCAGGCCACCTCGCCCTCCGTCGGGGAGAAAACCTCGTTGACGATGGGAACCTGCGCGGGGTGGATGCACCATTTGCCGTCGAAGCCGAGGGCCCGGGCGAGGCGGCAGGCCGCCCGCAGGCCCTCCTCGTCGCGGTGGTCGGCCACGGGGCCGTCCACGGCCCGCAGGCCCGCCGCCCTTGCGGCCACCACGATGCGCTGCATGGCGTACCCGAAGCGGTGGCCGGGGTACGCCTCGTCCCACTCGTCCGGGGTCCCGAGGCTCGTCTGCGGCATCCCGAGGCTGGCGGCGAAATCTCCCGGCCCGAAGTGCAGGGCGCCCAGCCGGCCCGTCGAACGGGCTATGGCTTCGATGCTCGTCAGGCCCCGGGCGGTCTCTATCTGGGCTTCGAGCGCTATCTTGCCGGGCGGGAGCTCCTTCTCGAACTCTATCCCGGCGAGCAGGACGGCGACGGCGTGGAGGTCCTCGGGGCGGTCGACCTTGGGGACCAGGACGGCGTCCAGCCTCTCGCCCGCCGCTTCGACGACCTCGACCACGTCCCGGTAGAACCAGCGCGTGTCGAGGGCGTTGACCCTGAACAGCGTGGGCCTACCGCCCCAGTCGAGCTCGCCCAGGGCCCGGACCACGTCGTCCCTGGCGCCCGCTTTCCTCTCCGGGGCCACGGCGTCCTCGAGGTCGAGAAAGACGGCGTCGGCCCCGGAGGCGAGCGCCTTCTCTACCATCTTCCGGTTCGACGCCGGGACCGCCAACAGAGACCGCGCCGCGCCCATCTTCCGGACCTCCCACTCTCCCGCAACCGCGGGCCATTCTCGCACGAGGACGGTCCCCGCGCCCTTGACAGAACCCGTGCCGCGTTCTTTTATCGGGCGTGTTGGGCGCGCGAGATAATCCACGGGGAAGGAGAGGCGCATGGGCCGCTCCCTGAAGCTGGGCCTGGACTTCCTGTTCGGGCTCGTCGTCCCGATCCTGATCCTCTCGCGCTTCAGCGACGAGCTCGGTAACGTCACCGCCTACGTGGTCTCCGCCCTCGTGCCCGTTACGTGGGTGGCGGTCGACCTCCTGTTCGTCACGAGGCGGTTCAACTTTATAACGAGCTTTCTCGGCCTGAACGCGGTCGTGCGCGGCGTCCTGGCCTTCTGGTTCGTGGACGGGCTGGCGTACGCCTTCAAGGATTCGGTGCCGAGCCTCCTGTGGGTGGTCGTCTTCGGCCTCTCGCTCGTCTTCGGGCGGCCCCTGATCGGGGCCTTTCTGGAGCAGTCTTTCGACCCCCGCACGCCGGAGCAGGAGCGCTCGCTGAGGAACCTCTTCGACGAGGGACCGGCGCGGCGGGCGCTCTGGCTCGGGACGCTGGCGATGGTGCTCCTCTCGGCCGTCACGGGCGTGGCCAACTTTTTTCTGAACGTCTGGATCGTCACCGCCAATTTCGGGACGCGGGCGTTCAACGCGCAGGTGGCGGAGTCGAACGCCATCGCCCGCTTCGCCATCTCCATCCCCGAGGCCCTCGCCCTGATGGTCGTCGTCGGCCTCGCCCTGAGGGCCGTCTACGCCAGGCTGCCCGGAGACCCAACCGACAACGATTTCTGGGAGCTGATGGAGCTCAGGGAATCCCGGCGGGAGAAGAACGCCTAGAGCCAGGCCGATAAAGATAACGCGCAGGCCCAGCCTAGGGGTCGAGCGCTTCTACGCGGTCGCCGGTCCTGATCTTACCGCCAGAGAGCACGTCGGCGCGCAGCCCGCCGCGATGCGCCAGGCCGCGCAGCACCCCCGACCGCGTGAGCCGTTCGAGGTGCGCGCACGGCTCGCAGCGCCGCTGGCCGAAGCACTCGACGGGCCCGACGCGGAAGCGCCTGCCGATCAGGGCGTCGAGCGCGATGCCCCTCACGACGAGGTTCCGCCGCGCCTCGGCGGGCTCCAACTCCACGCCGCCCGCGGCCAACTCCTCCAGGGCCTCGGCCTCCACCAGGGTGAGGTCGTAGCCGCGCCCCTCCGGGTTGGAGAAGGTCCCCTCCCCGCGCTCGTAGCGGTCGCCCCGCAGCCCGCGGCCCGCGACGGCCTCTGCGGAGGCCGCAACCGTCATGGGGCCTTCGGCCTCGGCGGCGAGCGCGACCAGCTCTACCACCCCGGCACCCTCCGGCCCGCTGTCGGCCCCGAGCAGGGGGTCGGGCTTCGCCAGCACGAAGGCGGCCTCCAGGTCGGCCTCCGCGCCCCCGTCCGCGTCCGGCCCGGCCGCCGGATCGAACACGACGCCCGGCGGCACCCCGAAGAACACGGCCCAGGTGGCCGACCCCCGGCGACGGCCGAGGAATCGTCCGGGCCACTCGAAGGCCTCCGGCGAGGCCACCGGCACCAGCCCGAGGCCGCGCCCGGCGAGCCACTGGCGCAGGCCGACCTCCCCATCGCCGGGCACCTCCAGAGGATCCACGCCGATCACGTGCGCGACGCAGACGGCCAGCGAATCCGCCTCCTGATGACCTACGGGCACCGCGAACCGCCTCCCCTCGGGTTACGTACACCGCGCACACTCTATAGGTAGACCGGGGGGTACGCAAAGGCCGGCGACGGCCGGGCCCACCGGCCGCCCCGGACCTTAAAACTTCGGAACTTGAAACCTACTTCTCGAGCAGCGTCTCTATGGGCCGGCCCTGGATCGAGGCGTCTAGGACCTCCATGGGGTGGGCCATCGGCATCGAGTGGCCCATGCGCCTGAGGGAAGCCTGGATCTGGAGCATGCAGCCGGGGTTGGAGGTGACGATCATGCGCGCCCCGGTGTTCAGGACGTTCTTCGCCTTGCGGTCGCCGAGCTCGGTGGCGGGCTCGGGCTCGACCATGTTGTAGATGCCGGCCGAGCCGCAGCAGATCTCGGCCTCCTTTATCTCCCTTACCTCCATGCCCGGTATCTGCTTGAGGGTCTGGCGCGGCTGCCGGCGCACGCCCTGGGCGTGGGCGAGGTGGCAGGCGTCGTGGTAGGCCGCCGCCACCGGCAGCGGGTTCCGCTCCGCGACGGGCCCGAGCTCCTGGATAAACTCGGTCACGTCCTTGACCTTCTCCGCAAAGGCGCTCGCCCGCTCGGCGTACTCGGGGTCGTCGCGCAGGAGGTAGCCGTACTCTTTGAGCGTCGAGCCGCAACCGGCCGCGTTGATGATGATGTTGTCGAGTTCCAGCCCCTCGAAGGAGTCTATGAGCTTGCGGGCGAACCCCTCGAACTCCTCCTCGCGGCCCGCGTGGACGCTCAGGGCGCCGCAGCAGCCCTGGAGCTTCGGCGCCACGACCTCGCAGCCCT